>JBJEIK010000214.1:0-8508 GCA_051876975.1 Candidatus Methanomethylophilaceae archaeon | reverse complement strand
AACCGAGACCATCATCGACAACAAGGTCAACCTCATCATCGCCACTGCGAGCGAAGCGTGCAGGGCAGCCTACGCCCCCATCGAGGCAGGATATCCCGGTATCCAGATCATCTATCTGTGGCATTCCGGAGCATCCGTCATCCCGACCATACTGACACTCGGAATCATGATGGATAGCATCGACAAGGCCGAGGCTTATGCCGAGTTCGTCACCGAACAGCAGGACGCCGTGAAGAATGTCGTCTCATCCCAGTCCGACAAGCCTACCATTCTCACTCAGATCGTCTACTCCGATACCGAGGCAAGGGCCGCGAAGAACAATGGATACTGCATAATGTTCACCGAGGCCGAGGGAGCATATTATCTTCTGAGTCTCCTCGGAGATGTCATCAGCGGTCCTGATGAGAGCGGTTGGGGATACAGTTACAGGAGCATGGAATGGCTGATGGAGAACAACAGCAAGATCGATTTCATGATCAACTGTGAGGCCAGCATAGGATTCAACACAGGTTCCACCAAGGACACTTACAACGAGAGGTTCGAAACCAACGCTGAGATCTTCAAGAACCTCACCTGTTACAAGGAGGGTAAGATCATCGGATCCGTGTATGCCTTCCTCGGAGGATTCTCAGGCTCAGCCATGCTGCCCCTCCTGGGTGCCATGATCTATCCCGACCAGTTCGACATGGATGATGCTCTGGACACCCTCCAGTACTGGTTCGACAACTTCACCGATGCGGACATCGATGTGAACAACATGGGCGGTTACTACTACACCGGAAGCAACTACCCCATCTGGTACAACCGCGACTGAAACCCAATGCCGGCCGTCCCGGTCTATCCGGGCGGTCGGTGACAGTGGTGGTACAAATGACAATCACAGATGCGATCCGTTCCACCGATGATGCGGTAGACATCTGGGCGGAGGATGACGTGCGTCATGCGGAGACCTATTCCGAGGATGTCCGTGAGTACGACCGTTCCCTGTTCAGGAAACTGGTTTTCATAGCATGCTGTATAGTCCTCGCGTTCATCATTGCGGGTTATGCGCTGTCTGTGGGAGATTACAGCATCTCCTTCACAGAGACATATGCCGTTCTTTGGGACCATATCACCGGGAATGTGACCGATCCCGATGGGGATTTCATAGTTTGGACTCTCAGACTCCCCCGCATTCTGACAGGATTGCTGGCGGGTATCGGTCTCGCTGCGGCTGGTGCCGTGATGCAGACCATCCTGAGGAACCCCTCGGCCGATCCCTACACGACCGGACTGTCTTCGGGTGCATCCTTCGGTGCTACGTTGGCCGTAGGTTTGGGGATCTCGGTGGCAAGTGCGAGCTATGCCATCGTCATGAATGCATTCATCTTCTCGTTGGTACCGATCGCGGTCATCATATTCGTGTCGAAATTGAAGTCCGCATCCCCTACGACCATGATCATGGCGGGAATCGCCGTGATGTACATCTTCAACGCCGTGAACACCATGGTACGTCTTTGGTTGGATCCGGAGACGCAGTCCTTCCTGTATGCCTGGTCTGTGGGATCCCTGGAGGGCATAACCTGGGACGGGATAGCGGTGATGGGTGTGGTGACCATATTTGTGGTCTTCGCCCTCATGATAATGGCGAGGAAGCTGAATGTCATATCCACAGGGGATGAGCTGTCCAGGTCCATCGGTGTGGATCCGGAATCCATACGTATACTCGCACTCGTCCTCATCTCGATGCTGACAGCCGCCGTCGTCAGTTTCACCGGATTAATAGGATTCGTGGGATTGGTCTGTCCGCACATCGCTAGGATCTTTGTCGGATCCAACAACAGGTTCCTCATTCCCGCATCCGCAGCGTTCGGTGCCGCATTGCTCCTGGCTGCCGATGTGGTCGGACGCACGATCCTGGCCCCATCCATCATCCAGGTCGGAGTCATCACGGCGTTCATCGGAGGACCGATGTTCCTGTATCTCATCGTGAAACAGAAAAGGGAGGTGGCCTGATGGGTTCGCCCATACTGGAGGTGGAGGATGTCTCCTTCGGCTACAGTTCGGACAAGCCCGTCCTGCAGGATATCTCATTCAGGATCGATGAGCCTGAGTTCCTATGCATAGTCGGACCCAACGGTGTGGGGAAATCCACCTTGGTACGTTGTGTGAACGGCTCCATAAAGCCATCCTCGGGGGTCGTCAGGGTCCACGGCAGAGAGGTCTCCGACTATCCGCTCAAGGAGCTGGCCCTTCATGTGAGCTATGTTCCGGTGGCCACTGAGGACTACAGCATCATGTCGGTTCTGGACACGGTGCTTGTCGGTAGGTATGCCCATCAGAGGTGGAAGACATCTTCTGAGGATGTGGAGAAGGCCTACAAGGCCCTCCGTGCGATGCAGGTTCAGGATCTGGCCATGCGCAAGTTCAACGAACTCTCTGCGGGACAGCATCAGAAGGTCGCTCTGGCCAGAGGTCTGGTCCAGGAGGCCGACATCATGATACTGGATGAGCCTACAAGCAATCTCGATCCCAGGCATCAGGTCTACGTCTCGTCGTTCTTGAGGTCCCTGTCGAAGAAGATGGGAGTCACCGTGATCATGATCTCCCATGACCTGAACGTGTCAGCCAAGTATGCTGACAGACTGTTGGTGATGGAGCGTCCCGGGAGGATCCACAGCATCGGAACCCCTCAGGAGGTCATCAACAGGGACATGATCCGCAAGGTGTACAACATCGACTGCGACATCGTGGACGACCACGGGAAACCCCATGTGATGCTCCAGGATGTCATATTCGATTGAGAAACAATTTGCCGGGTGGGGGTCACCCATCTGGCGTCCCACCGATGTGTGGTAAATCGTTTCGAAGTATCGTAATCCGATTGTTCCGGATTCATCCGGCTCTGACCGAATCCTTTTTCTTCCCAGTCACGCCGAACACCACTGCCAGCACGACCGCCATGACGATGGCCACTGCTGCGAACATGACGAACATGGTCGGATATGACTGTCCGGCCATGGAGAACATGGGGATGCTGACCAGAGATATGGCGAACTGTCCGAGGTTCAGGAACATGGCGTAGATCCCCATCATCTTACCGCGGTTGGACGGTGACGATGCGGCCACTATGGTGTTCACCACCGATGGGACGATCAGACCCACTGCGAATCCGGAGACGATGAGGGTCACCAGGCACACGGGAACGGTCTCCTCCACGAATGCGGGGAGTACCAGGGAGAACGCCAGGATCAGGAAGGACGTGACGATGAGCTTCTTCGATCCGAGTATCTCGTTCAGTCTCCTGTGGAAGATCGAGAACAGTGCGTTGCCCAATCCGTGGAATCCCAGATACAGTCCCATCATGGTGGCTGACACGCCTAGCATGTTCTCCATGTACGACGGCATCTTGGTGGGGATGACGAAGATCACGATCATTCCGATGAATATCGCGGCACAGCATGTGAGGATGGTTCCCATGTCGCTCCTCATGGAACCGTCGTCGATCTCACCGTTCTCCTCGTGCACGGGCCCCCTCACGAACAGGAGCACCAGGACCAGGAACGGAACGGCGATCAGATAGACCAGGAAGGGTGCGTTCCAGCTCATGTCCGCCAGAGACCCTCCGAGGACCTCCAGGATGAGGACTCCCACTCCCATCGAAGCGGACTGGAGTCCGAGCATGCGGACCCTCTTCTGTCCGGAGTAGTAGCTGCCGATGAGGGATGTCACGGTGCACACGATCCCTGCCAATCCGAATCCCAAGAGGAAACGGAGGACGAGGATGGCGTAGATGTTGTCGAGGAAGTACGATCCGGTACCGGTGGCGATGAAGATCAGGAGCGAGACCACCAGGGTGCGGAACTGGCCGAACCTGTCGGCAACGGCACCCATCAGGAATCCCACTATGGCCACCGCCAGATGCGGAAGTGTGATGACGAAGGATGTTAGGTCGGCGTAATCCGAGAAGTGGGCCTCTATCCCGGGGAGTCCCGGTGTGACGGCCGCACCTCCCATGAGGATCAGCATGGAGCAGGTGAGCAGTGCCACCATGACCCCCGGACCTGCATCCACGTTGCAGTTTCTATCCATGTCCGCGTTCCATGTTGCTTCACTATATACATCTGATGGACGTACAATATATTGTATATCCATCTACGTCATGACTGAGTTACGATATCCCAACATCATTCGGGTGCCGAACCATGGAAAACGGGTTCAGAGAGCCATGTATGTGAACTCGACAAACCCTGATGAATCGTCCAGGAATCCTGGTTCCAGATCCGACCACACCGTGCAACTCACAATGTTTTGATCATCACCGAGGACGAATGCGTTCTCCCCGATATATGGTTCATCCACGCATCCGAACGTCATCGATCCCAGATGCGAGCATCCGAGGAACGCGTTCTCCCCGATGGAGATGAGATCATCCCCGAAGGACACCTCCGTGAGTGATGTGCAGGAGTTGAACGCCTCTTTTCCGATCGTCTTCACACCGTCGAGGTCCGCCGATGTCAATGCGGAGCATCCGTAGAATGCCTTGTCGCCGATGCATTCCATGGAGCCCGGGATGTGGACGGATGAGATCCTCGTGTCCTGGAATGCGCATTCGCCGATGTACCGTACCGTGTCCGGTATGCTGACCGTCAGGAACAGACATCCACTGAACGCCTCGTCGGCTATGGCCGCCACGGTGTACGTCTTCCCGTCGTACTCCACCTCGGATGGGATGACCAGATTATCGTCCCTGTCGTCGTAGCCGTTGACGACCGCCCGGTCGTACGCTGTCTTGTAGATGATGCCGTCGACCTCGAACTCCTTCATGTCCGGGAGCATCATCCATGCGGAGGCCCCGATGATTACCACGGCAACTGCCGTCGCGAAGATGACCGCGATCGTCACTTTCCTCTCCATGTGCCGCATCCGATCCTGTCCCAGGTGATGATGCGTATAAATGGGTTCTCGGACGCACATGGTGTTCCCGCTGATCCGGATACGGGTGATACGGTGATACAGAACGATGGGGTGTAGAAGGTGTTTGGGTCCCCGCGTTCCCGCGGGGAAAGGAGAATCAGTTGTAGGAGCCGCGCTCCATCCTCTCGAGGGCGATCTTGATCCTCTCGACAGGCTCGGTGACGGTCATCCTGATGTAACCGTCCGCGCTCTCGCCGAATCCGGATCCGGGTGTGACGATGACTCCCAGGTCGACCATCTTCTTGGTGAAGTCGAAGGAGGGCATGCCGCAGTTGAACCAGACGTAGAAGGTTCCCTTGGGCATCTTCACGTCGAATCCGAGCTTCCTGAGTCCCTCGACCAGGACCTTCCTCCTCTCGGCGTAGACCGCCATGTTGTCGGCGATGGCCTTGGGGAGCTTTCCGTCGTCGCCGTACATCTCAAGGGCCTTGATGGCGGCCTTCTGGATGAAGATGGGTGCTCCGGAGTCGATCTGTCCCTTGCACTTCTTCAGTCCGGCGATGAGGTCGGGGTGTCCGACGGCGTATCCGAGCCTGAATCCGGTCATGTTGAACGTCTTGGAGAAGGATCCGAACTCGATGCAGTCGGGGCCGGCCTCCAGGGCGGAGGGTGCCTGATATCCGTCGTAGCACATCTCGGAGTAGGCGTTGTCGTAGCAGAAGATGACCTTGTTCTCCCGGCACCAGTCGTAGACCTTCTTCAGGTATGCGACGTCGCAGGTGGCCCCAGTGGGGTTGTTGGGGTAGTTCAGGTACAGCATCTTGGCGTCCTTGGGGCACTCGTCCACATCCAGGAGCCAGTCCTTCTCGGCCCTGAGGGGGACCTTCACGCACTTGGCCTCGTTGAAGAGGGTGGATGCTCCGGAGTACACGGGGTATCCGGGGGAGGGTGCGATGATGGTCTCGCCGCAGTTCACGAAGGCCTGGGAGATGTTGAAGATGGCCTCCTTGGATCCGATGGTGATGCACACCTGGGTGTCGGGGTCGATGTCCAGGTTGAACCTCTTCTTGTACCACTTGGCGACGGCGACGCGGAGGTCCCTCTCGCCTGCGGAGGAGGAGTACTTCTGGTTCTCGTTGATGCCGGCCTGCTTGCACATCTCCTCGACGATGCAGTCGGGGGTGGGGAGGTCGGGGTCTCCGATACCGAAGTCGATCATGTCCCATCCCTCCGCCTTCTTCTCGGCGGAGAGCTGCTCCAGCCTCACGAAGAGGTAGGGAGGGATCTGTTTGAGTCTGTCTGATTGCTCGAATGTTGTCATGGAATGTCACTCCTCTGTGTTTCCCTCGAAGACCAGTTCGGCGGGTCCCTCCATGAGGACGTAGCCGAGGTCCGGGTCCACGGTGATCTTCAGCCATCCGCCGGGGAGGTGGACGTCCACGGGCTCACCGAAGGGGACCAGCCCGTTGAGTGCGGCCGCGGTCGTGGTGGCGCAGGCCCCGGTACCGCAGGCGAGGGTCCATGCGGCACCCCTCTCGTACACTCTGATGTAGATCTTCCCATCCTCGACCCTGCAGAACTCCACGTTGGTCTTGCGGGGGAAGAACGGGTGGCGCTCCAGGATGGGTCCCAGTCTGTCGACGGTGCCCTCGTCCAGGGGCGTGAAGGTGATGAAGTGGGGGTTGCCCATCGATACGGCGTTGGCCCTGAAGGACACGCCGTCGACCTGGAACGGCTGGTCGATGAACCTGCCGTCGGCATCCACGGGAACGGTCCTCGCATCGAGGATGGGTGCGCCCATGTTGATCCTGACTGTCCTGACCTTGCCGTCCACGACGGACACGGTGGCCTCCAGGTCTCCGGCGAGCGTGTGGATGGAGAAGACCTCCTTATCGACGATGCCGAAGTCGTAGGCGTGCTTGGCGACGCATCTTATCCCGTTGCCGCACATCTCCGCCTCACTTCCGTCGGCGTTGATGATCCTCATGGTGATGTCGGTGCCCTCGCCGGGCATGATGTACAGGACCCCGTCCCCTCCGATGCCGAAGTGGCGGTCGCACATGCGGACGCACCAGTCGCTGTCGATGGCGACGCTGCCGTCATGTCCGTCCACCAGGACGAAGTCGTTCCCGAGTCCGTGGTACTTCCAGAACTTCATCAGGCGAGCCTCTCAGGTATGATCTGGTGTCTCCACATCTCCTCCACGGTCTCGGCCTCGCGGACGAGCTCGGCCTTGCCGTCGTTCACGAGGACCTCCCTGCAGAGGGGTCTGGAGTTGTAGTTGCTGGACATGGAGAATCCGTAGGCTCCGGCGTTGTAGACGGCGACGATGTCGCCCTCGACGGGCTCGGGGAGCACGCGGTCGTGTGCGAGGTAGTCTCCGGACTCGCAGATGGGTCCGACGACATCGTACTTCTGGGTGCATGCCTTTCCGAACTTGTTTGCCAGGGCCACATGGTGGTAGGAGTCGTACATGGCGGGCCTGATCAGGGTGTTGAATCCCGCGTCGCAGCCCACGTACTTCTTGATGCCCGCGTCCTTGACGTCGTTGACACCTGTGAGAAGCACAACGGCGTCGCACACGATGTACCTTCCGGGCTCCAGGATGATCGTCTTGATGTCGGTCTCCTCCTGGATCATGTCGGTGAGGTTCATGGCGAGCTCGCCGACATCCATCTCCTCCTCCTGGGGCCTGTAGGGGACTCCGATCCCTCCGCCCATGTCGATGAAGTCCAGGTCGATGCCCAGTTCCTTGATCTCGTTGACCAGGTTGATCAGGACCTCCATCATGTCCATGAAGGGTTCGACGACCTGTCCTCCGGATCCGATGTGCGCGTGGATACCCTTGATCTTGAATCCCAGGTCCTTTGCCCTGGCGTATGTGTTGATGACCTCGTCCAGGGGAATACCGAACTTGGCACCCTTGGAGCCGGTGATGACCTTGGCGCTGTGGCCGGATCCCACTCCGGGTGTGATCCTGAAGGAGATCTCGTGCTGGGGTGCGATCTCGGCCAGCCTCTCCATCTCGGAGATGGAGTCCAGGTTGATCATCACTCCGAGGTCTGCGACCTCCTTGAGCTCCTGGTTGCTGACGTTCACGCCGGTGTACATGATCCTGTCGGGGGTGAATCCCGCTTTCAGGCATGTCTTGACCTCTCCGATGGACACGGCGTCGATCCCGGAGCCCTCCTGTTCGAGGATCCTCAGCAGGGCCAGGTTGGTGTTGGCCTTGCATGCGTAGTGGATCTTGGTGTCCATGAACCTGGAGAACGCACCGTAGATGTTCCTGTAGTTCTCCCTGACCCTCGCCTCGTCTATAACGTAAACCGGGGTGCCGAACTCCTCGGCGATCTCGACGGCGGACTTGCCGCCGATCATCATGACCCCGTCCCTGCTCTCGAATTCCCTCATCATCACTGACCACCGATGTATCTGTCGTGGAGAACCTTCACCACATCGATCACCTTGCCCATGGGGACGACGAAGTTCAGGGAGACGTCGGACGCACCCTCGGAGATCATCTCCACGTTGGCGTCAGCCTCCTTCACCGCTCCGAAGATGTCGCCGGAGACACCGCATTTGTCCAGCAGGTTGTCTCCGACTGCGCATATC
>JBJEIK010000213.1:0-1549 GCA_051876975.1 Candidatus Methanomethylophilaceae archaeon | reverse complement strand
CAACATCGCCTACATCAGGGGTAGGATAGGGGAGATGAACAGGATCGCCGGCGGATCCAAGGTCAAGAGGAACAAGCGCCGTCTCGTGATGGTCCTGATCATAGGACTGATCATAACGTTCGTACTGTTCGTGGCGAGTCTCATGTTCGGTCCGTCAGGTTCCTACTCGTTCACCGAGGCTCTGTCCTGTTTCGGTTCCGGTCTGTCCAAGACCATCTCCGGCGGTCAGTTGTCATACGATGAGACCATCATATTCGATTCCAGGGGATCCAGAGCCGTGGCCACCTTGGCGGTGGGTATCGGTCTCTCCATATCCGGTTCGATCTATCAGGCGATAATCAGGAACCCCATGGTCGACCCGTACATCATGGGAGTGTCCGCTGGAGCAGGTGTCGCTGCCGTCGCCACCATCGCCTTCAACTTCACATTCTTCGGACTGCTGGACAATGTCACGTACGCCACACCCATCGTCGCAATGGTCGGCGGACTTGTGGCCTTCGGATGCACGATGCTGCTGGCGGAGAAGTCCGGCGGATCCTCCATCAACTACGTCCTGGCAGGGGTCATCATCGGTCTGGTGTTCTCCGCACTGCAGACACTGATGCTCAGCATGGCCGGTGACAAGCTCAACAGCGCCATGTCGTGGCTGTTCGGTTCCTTCGCCAACATCGGATGGGACCAGGCGATACTGGTCCTGATCCCGTCGATAGCCATGTCATTGGTGCCGTTGGTCTGGGCCAAGGAGTTCAACCTGGTGCTTTTGGGTGAGGACCAGGCCCGTCAGATGGGTCTGGATGTCAGGAGGTTCAACAGATGGATGCTCATCTTGGCATCTGTCCTGGCATCGGTTTGTGTCGCGTTCGTCGGTATAATCGGTTTCGTCGGACTCGTCGTCCCCCATCTGTGCCGTATGCTGCTGGGAGGGGACCACAGGCTGGTCATGCCCGCATCCATGGTGGTCGGTGCCGCACTGATGATCGCAGCGGACCTGTTCTCCAAGATGATCATGGCGCCGATGGAGCTTCCGGTGGGAGCGATCACCACGGTCATAGGTGCTCCCGTGTTCGCTTATCTCCTGATCAAGAAGGGGAGGATGTACGATGGATGACACACCTCTGTTGGAGGTCAGGGACCTCCAGAAGTACTACGAGGACGGATACCATGCCGTCCGCGGGGTGTCCTATCAGATTCCGTCCGGTATGCTGGTGGGACTGATCGGACCGAACGGCTGCGGGAAGTCGACGATGATGAAGTGCATCAACAGGATGCACGATCCCTCCTCCGGTGATATCCTCATAGACGGTGAATCCGTCCTGAGGAAGTCGCCGTCCGAGGTTGCGAAGCTCGTCTCCAACGTTCCTGCCGAGCTCAGGACGAGTTTCGGACTCACCGTGTATGAGACGGTGATGATGGGCCGTTATCCGTTCCTGAAGAACGTCTGGTGGGAGACCGAGAACGATGAGTCGGCGGTGATGGATGCCATGGAGAAGTTCGGTGTCGCCCATCTCCAGGACAGGCAGTTGAACATGCTGTCGTCGGGTGAGATGCA
>JBJEIK010000212.1:0-8567 GCA_051876975.1 Candidatus Methanomethylophilaceae archaeon | reverse complement strand
GACCGTATCAGTAACACGAGCGTACAAATCATCGTTTTTTGAATAGTATTCGATATAAGATGCTCTGCAAAGCTTATCCAGCGTAACACGATCCGCATCCTCTACCGGACGGCCATGATAGTACTTGAGTAGAGTTTTATCCAAAACCCTGCCCTCCTTTTCCGTACACATACAACCATCACCCCTATCAAATGTAAACCTATGATTGTCCAAACATATAGCTTACAAAAGGAAGTACGGATAATCCTATTTAGACTATTCCTAAAATGAGATCGAAATGAAGGGCCTTGCGGCCCGATGGTTTCAGCACTGCTCCTTGATCGCAAGAAGCATGTCATGGAAGGTGGTCCTCTCGGGAACGATGTCCGCGGGCCTTCCGATGGCCTTGAGGGTCATGGCGGTGGGCCTTCCGATGGCAGCCACCTTGATCTTGTCCATGTACTCCCTGGCCCTCTCCTTCCCGTAGTAATCGTCGATCTGGTTGAAGAACGACTTGGCGGACATGGGCGAGGTGAACGCCATGACATCCATCTGTCCCCTCTTGATGGCGATGAACATGTGCATCAGTGCACTGGTCATCCCCATGTCCTGGAGCTTGTAGGATGCGATGTCGATCAGCTCCGCTCCGGCATCCTTCAGTCCGTCGGAGAGGATGTCGGTGCCGCTGTCGGAACGGACGATGACGACCTTCTTCCCGCGGATCTCGTCCTTGAGCAGGTCCACGAGACCGAATGAAGAGAAGTCCTCCGGGACGGCGGAGACGGTGATACCCTCCCTCTCCAGGTACTTGGTGGTGTTGGGTCCGATGGATATCACCCTGCACTGGCCGAACAGCTCCGGGAGCCTCTCGCCGAAATGCTTTCTGCACTCCTCAACAGCGGTGGCGGATCCGAAGATCACCGGCACATCCTTGCCGAGGTTGGCCTCCAGCCTGTCGAACTCGGCATCGTCCCCGGACCGGATGTCCAAAGAGGGGGCTGCCATGACCTCGAATCCCAGGTCCTCCGCCTCCTTGACGGAGTCCTTGAGCCTCTTGTTGGGGCGGGTGAACCCCAGAGTGGTCATCTCAGATCACCGAGCACTTCGTGGAGTTTGGCGACGGAACCGATGACCATGATCCCCGGAGGCTCCAATGCCTTCTCGGCGATGGTCTTGGCGAGGTCCGCGACGCATGTGATCTCTATCCTCTGCTTGGGAGTCGAACCGCTGCAGATGATGGCCGCGGGCATGTCGGGGGACATACCTCCTGCGATGAGCTCGCCGGAGATGTGTGCGGCGTTTCCGAGACCCATGAGGATCACGAGTGTACCGTGTCCTCCGACAAGCTTCTTCCAATCGACCCTGTCCTCGGTGCGGTCGTCCTTCTCGTGACCGGTGATGAACGTCACCAAGGAGGTATGGTCCCTGTGGGTCACCGGGATACCGGCGAGTTCCGGAACCGAGATGGAGGAGGACACTCCGGGGACCACATGCACATCGGCACCTGCCTTCCTGAGCTCCTCGGCCTCCTCTGCACCCCTTCCGAACAGGAACGGGTCGCCTCCCTTGAGCCTGACGACCATCTTGCCCTCCTTTGCATACTTGACCAGAAGTTCGTTGGTCTGCCACTGCCTGAGGTGGTGGTCCCCGCCGCGTTTACCCGCGTCGATGAGCTCCGCACCCTCCTTGCACTCCTTCAGGAGGTCGGGGTTGGCCAGGGCATCGTACATGACGACGTCCGCCTGCCTGAGCAGTTCCATTCCCTTGATTGTCATGAGCCCCATGTCTCCGGGGCCGGCACCTATGAGATACACCTTTCCTTCGCTCATATTATCTCGTCCCTCTTACCTGTGAGGTATTCGGCAATGCCCAGGACCTCGTCCATGACGTAGTCTATGGGAAGAACGACCTCGGCACGCCTGGGCTCGGGCGTGTAGCCGTATGAGACCGCACGGACGACTATCTCGTCGCCCTGGACGGTCGCGTTTATGCCCACGGGTGACGAACAGCCTGCACCCATGAGGCTCATTATGCTCCTCTCCACACCGACGGCGATGCGGGTGGGCATGTGATCCAGTTTCTGAAGTATGCGCCTGGTCTCGGAATCGTCCTTGCGACACTCCACCGCTATGGCACCCTGTGCGGGTGCGGGGATGAACCGCTCCTTGTCCAGGACGAACATGGGCCTCTCGATCCCCATGCGGTCGAGACCTGCCTTGGCCAGGATGATGGCATCGTACTCCCCGCGATCGAGCTTGTCCAGGCGGGTGTGGATGTTCCCCCTGAGGGGGACGATGTCCAGGTCCGGACGGACCTCCTTGAGCATGTGCTCCCTCCTGACGGATGCGGTCCCCACCTTGGCTCCCTCGGGGAGGTCCTCCAACGGACAGGGGAGGATGACGTCCTCGTCCGAATCCCTCTCGAAGATGGCGACGACCATTAGCTCATCGTCCATGGTGATGGGGATGTCCTTGAGAGAGTTCACGGATGCGGCTATGCTGCCCTTCTTGATGGCGTCGTCCAGTTCCCTGACGAAGGCACCTGTGTTGGACAGTGCGTTCAAGGGTGACGTGAGATCGATGTCCCCGAGGGACTTCATCCCCACAACCTCCACCTGGACATCGGGGTTGAGCTCGGACATCCTCTCGCAGAAGATCTCCGTCTGCCTCATGGCGAGCTTGCTCTCCCTGGTCCCGACCTTCATCCCTTCACCTCTCTGAAGAATCCCTCGTAGGCGTCGATCAGCCTGTCGACGTCCTCGTCAGTGTGGGCGAGGGACAGGAAGCTGACCTCAAGTGCGGACGGGGGCAGGTACACTCCCTGCTTGAGCATGTATCTTATCATCCTATCGGCGACGGCACGGTCGGTGGTCATGGCCTGTGTTCCGTTGGTCACCTGCTCGGGACCGAAGAAGATGGAGTACATCGATGCGATGGAGTTGACGCATCCGGGGACCTTGGCATCGGCCATCTGATCCCTGATGGCATTCACGAGGCGGTCTGTCCTCCTCTCGACCTTGGCGTAGTTGTCCCCGGTGCACATGAGGTCGATCTGGGCGAGTCCCGCGGCGGCGGAGACGGGGTTACCGGCGAATGTACCGGCGACGTAGACAGGGCCCTGGGGGGCCACGTTCTCCATTATCTCCTTCCTACCCATGAAAGCGCCCGCGGGGAATCCGCCACCGATGATCTTGGCCATGGTGGTCATGTCGGGGATGACGTTGAACCTCTTCTGGGCTCCTCCGGAGGACACCCTGAATCCGGTGATGACCTCGTCGAAGATCAGGACGGTGTCGTTCTCCTTCGTGATCTTCCTGACCTCCTCCAGGTATCCCTTCTCCGGGGTCACGACGCCCACGTTGCCCATCACGGGCTCCATGATGACGCATGCGATGTCGTTCTTCTCCAGGAGGTCGGACATGTTCTGTGCGTCGTTGTACTCGGCGGTGAACGTGTGTTTGGCGACATCCTTCAGGACGCCTTTGGATGATGGTACTCCTCCTGCGGAGCCGGATCCCGCTCCGACAAGAGCGGCGTCGTGGGCCCCGTGGAATCCACCGTTCATCTTCACGATGTCGTCCCTTCCGGTGACACCCCTGGCGACGCGGATCGCGTGCATGGTGGCCTCGGTACCGGAGCATCCCAGCCTGACCATCTCGGCCGAGGGGACCTCTTCAATCAACCTTTCGATCATGTTCAGCTCGGGCTCGGAGGGACATCCGTAGACGGTTCCCCTGGACATCTGGTCCATGGCGGCCTGCATGACCTTGGGGCAGGCGTGTCCCGTGATGAGGGGACCGTATGCCATGCACAGGTCGATGTACTCCTTCCCATCGACGTCGGTCATCTTGGAACCCTTTCCGGATGCGATGAACACCGGATACGGTTTGAAGGCCCTTACCGGACTGGACACCCCTCCGGGTGCGACCTTGGTGGATTCGGAGTAAAGCTCCTCGGATCTGTCCATGGTATCACAGCATCCTCGCGGCTTCCTCGGCGAAGTAGGTGATGATCATATCTGCACCCGCCCTCTTGATACCGAGAAGGGATTCCATCATGATCCTCTCCTCGTCGATCCAGCCGTTCTGGGCCGCAGCCTTGATCATGGCGTACTCTCCGGACACCTGGTATGCCGCCAGGGGCAGGTCGAAGGTGTTGGCCGCATCCCTGATGATGTCGAGGTACGGACCGGCGGGCTTGACCATGATCATGTCGGCACCCTCGGCGATGTCGAACTCGATCTCCCTCATGGCCTCCTTCCTGTTGCCGCAGGGCATCTGGTATCCGGCACGGTTACCCTTTCCGGGTGCCGAGTTGGCCACGTCCCTGAAGGGTCCGTAGTATGCGGAGTAGAACTTGGCGCTGTACGCCATGATGGGGACCCTCTTGTGTCCGGCATCGTCCAGGGCCTGCCTGATGGCGACGATCTGACCGTCCATCATCCCGCTGGGGGCGATGATGTCGGCTCCGGCATCCGCCTGAGACACTGCTGTTTTCCCATACAGCTCGATGGTCTCGTCGTTCTTGACGCATCCGCAGTCGGAGAGGACACCGCAGTGTCCGTGGTCGGTGTACTCGCAGAGACAGAGGTCGGCGATGACCAGCATGTCGGAGTTCTCCTTCAGTCCGGCGATGGCCTTCTGCACCACCCCGTCCTTCTCGTACGCTCCGGAACCGACCGCATCCTTGTGGGTGGGGACACCGAAGACGAGTGCTGTGTTGACACCGCTCTCCTGGATGTCGGATGCTATCTTGTCGTATCCCGAAAGGGGGAACGTCTTCACCCCGGGCATGGAGTCCGTGGTCTTCACCGAGGACAGGTTCGCGTCGAAGAATATCGGCAGTATGAACTCGTCCGGGTGGAGTCTGGTCTCCGCCACAAGGTTCCTCATCTTCTCACTCTGTCTCAGCCTCCTGAGACGCACGTCCGGATACATCATTTCAAATCCCTCAGTCCGAAGAGTTCGACCGCGGCGTTGCAGGTGTCCACCCTGCCCTCGCGCGAGGCCTCCCTCAGATTAGCGTAGACCTCAGCGGTGATCTTGTTGATCAATGCCCTGGAGAGGTCGTCTAAAAGCGTTCCTATGTCTGTTGAATTGGCGCGGGACATGGCCGTCTCCAGCTCATGGTCCCTCACGCCTGCGAGTTTTATTCCGATCTTCCTGATGACGTCGTTGGCGTACTGCTCCTTCTGCTCGACGTCCATCTTGGTGAGCTCCTGGGCGATGATCTTCTCCGCGGAGCTTATCTCGTCCATCCTGCGCCTGGCGTTCTGTGCGGCTATGGTCTGTAGGGAATCCATGTTGTCGAGTTCGACATTGGGTATCTCCACAACATCCTCGTCCACGTTCCTGGGGATGGACACGTCGATGATCAACAGCTTCCTGTCGGGACGGCGCTCCATAGCCTCCCTCACATTCTCCTTGTGGACGACGGTGTGTGGTGCGGATGTCGCCACCAACACCAGGTCGCTGTCGGCCATGGCGTCGTTCATGCGTGCCATGCTCACAGCCGTTCCGCCCAGTTCGTCGGCCAGTTCCAATGCGCGGCTGTAGGTACGGTTGGACACGAACACGGCACCGACGTTCTTCCCGGTCAGGTTCTTGGCGATGACCGATGCCATATCACCGGCTCCGAGGATGGTGATCGATTTGCCCTGAAGCTCTCCGATCTTGCTCTCAGCCAGCTCGACGGATGCCGATCCGACGGACACCGCTCCTTTGTTGAGTGCGGTCTCGGACCTCACCCTCTTCCCGACCACCATGGCCTTGTCGAAGAGACGGGTGAGCATCCCCTTCACATGGCCCTCCTCCTTGCCCTTCATGTAGCATTCGCGGACCTGGTGCTGGATCTGGTCCTCCCCGACGATGAGGGAGTCGAGACCGCAGACCACCCTGAACAGGTGCTTGATGCTGTCCCTGTCCTCTAGGATGTAGGCGATGTTGGACGACGGGACGGTGCTCTTGAGGATGACCTCCACCGCCTTCACGGCCGCCTTGTTGTCTGCGGTGGCCGTGTAGACCTCGAAGCGGTTGCAGGTCCTTACTATCACATACTCGCTGATGAAGTCCATGGCTGAAACGCGCCTGGCGACCTCGGCCTCCAGGATGGGGACTACGTCGTTGAGACCCTCCGTTCCCCCGGCGGAGGTGTGTGTGACATGCATGCTGACTATCATCTGAGACCACCCCTCTCCATGGAGAGGTCGAAGGCGGATTGGATGTCATCGTTCCTGAGGAGATCCCATACCTCCCCGTCGGCGAGGATGTCCGCCAGATACTTTGCCCTCTCTGGCTGGGTGGGGATCCTGGTGCGGATCTCCTTCCTGAGCATCATCAGAAGCTCCAACATCCTGTCGTAGGACGGATCCAACAACTCATCTATCCTCTGGATGACGTACGGGGGGAACGCGGGCACCCTGCCCTCCGAGGACACGGTGACGGTGTATCCATCCCTCTTGAGCGTGGAAGGTATCAGAACATCCCCTCCGCCGTGGGCGGAGTTGGTCATTATGCCCTTGGACATCGACATGTCGCGTATCGAATCGTTGAGGGCATGGTCGCTGGTGGCAGCCACCACTATGTCCGAACCACCCATGTACTCCCCGGCGGTGGAGGCATCCACCGCACTGTCAACGACCTCGTCGGCCAGCTCCCTCAATTCGGGGAGGATGCGGTCTGCGACGACCCTTATCCTGAACCCTTCGAAATGCCTGCATTTGCGGAGGGCCACGTTGCCTCCGCCGAAAACCGTCACGAGCCTGTTCCCTGGGGAAAGGACGATCGGGGACATCAGTACCTTATCCACATACCCACCTTTGGTGGGTGACCAATTGCTATGGACATTGATAAGTGTTTGGAGTATGCCGCCAATGGTCGGAAAGTGTTACCACGGCATACCCCACATGGGTATGTTGGATTATATGTTTCAAAGCATCCAACCGATCATCAGACCGATGGATGTGACGAGGAGACCGATTATGGCGATATCCTTCATCAGCTCGTTCGCATTGAGATGATACTGTGTGGATACTCTGTCCTTCTCAACCTCATAACCATCGACCATCAACCCGATGGCACGAACACAGTGATTTGCCATGTTTCTGTCCAACATATCGCCATATATCCTAACATAACTCTCGAAAAGGGACTTCGTCTTCTTCAACGAAGCAGCAAATCGGGAGTACACTTTGGCTCTTCTGTATCCTAATCCTCTATCCAAGATGAAACGGGACATTTGCACCAGTTTCATGAAATCTTTGAAGAATGCTATCAGGAGAAGATTATAAAGTGCCCCGGTCGGCAGACCATCCTCGTTTACTTTCATGAAGAATGACCCCAGAAAGTGTGAGTCACCGGTAAAAGCGGAAGATGCCCACATCCACAACGCCTTGGCGATTGAATAATCAGGAAGGAATCCCTCTTCCAACTCCATCCTACATAGTCCATTGTCATCGATAGGGACCAAGGATGCCACCCTTCTTCCACATATATCGATAGCGACCGCATCACCATCCGGCGTTAACACCATGCCTTTCATATCCTCCGTCATGAATTCCCTTCCGATAGTAGTCATCGACTCTCTGGGAAAGATGATCCCCCCATAGTTCGGAATCCAACCAATATAGAACGGCATGGGATCACTTCGATTTGGCCAACAACTTCAGATCTTCTGTAACCTTAAAGTCGACCAGATTGCCACAATCATGGAGAGAACGCATCGCATCGAAATATTCGAGATCCAACTCCCTGTAACGATGGAGATGCTTCCTGAACGTCCTACGGGAGCGTATGACCCATCCTGCCTCTCCGTCCCTGGGTTCGATGAAACCGCGCTCCAGGAACCACCATCTGATGGAACGGTAGGTTCTGGCGATCCTCTTCACGAGTCTGTTGAACAACCCTCTCTTTCCTGTCATAGTCACATCACCTCCCTTCTGTCTATATGAAGAGGGGACCGTGCGGTCACTATTACTCCGTGTACGCACCGATCGAAAATGGATACAAGATTATATCAATCTTTCAGAACAACACTCGGAAACATCGAAGTATCCGATGAGCTTGACATCAGGATCCGGCGGAACGTTCCATCCTACGGGAATCCCTGTAGGACTTCACCTTCACACCTGCCCACATGCACAACGGGACAAATATGATGACGAACACGGGGAACAGCCAGAGCTCAAAGGAGTAGTCAAGTATGTAGATGACATCGGAGATGTTCCCGATCACCAGCCACTGGATGAAGTAGATGGTCGTCAGACTGTAGGACACCTTGGTGACCACCGATATCACACCGTCGCCGATGGACGTATTCTGGATCCTTGACATCAGGAAGAACAGCAGGGACAGCTCGATCATCACCCATGACAGCGAGAACATCGTCTTGAGGATGTCCTGGTTGTAATAGGAGTCCACCATGTAGAATCCCCTGACGTCCGTACCGGACAACAGGTACACGGCCGTGGAGATGATGATCATCACAATGCCAACCAAGAGCATCCTGACGTACAGCTGTCTGTGATCATGACTCCGAGACAGGATGTCGGAGAAGATCATCCCCGCCACCGGGAATATGAACCAGTTCAAC
>JBJEIK010000211.1:0-1564 GCA_051876975.1 Candidatus Methanomethylophilaceae archaeon | reverse complement strand
TCTTGATGTATTCGATATTGGGGTCGTTCAGCCACAGCTTGGCCTTGATGGTGTCCCTGTATCCGCTGTCGATCACCCCACAGGTATTGGCCAAGGACAGCCCGTAGTTGAACCCGGTGCTGGACCTCGGGAACAGGAGCATGACGTATCCTTCGGGGATGTCGCCCTCCTCCATGATGATACCTGTATCCACGGTGGGTCTGACGCCTCTCTTGATGGTCAGGTTCTCGGGAAGGCAGAAATCGTACCCGGCGTCACCCAGCTTCATTCTCCTCGGCAGCGGTGCTCCAAGAAGGCTTTTCATTCACTCGCCTCCTTCCTGCACTCCACAAACATCGCCTTGGCAGCGTCATCCTTCAGCATGTAGATGACGTCTGCCATGCCCCACCTCATGCCGATGTAGAGCCACATGGCGTTCATCCCATACGGTTTCAGCCACTCGGGGATCTCGTCCTCCGTGGGCGGGGAGAGTGTCTTGAGCGAACCGCACAGGTGTCTGCCATCGATACGCATCCTCCTACGCTCCTCCAGCTCCGTGTCCAACTGAGATTCGATGTGATTCGCCACCTCATACAGGTCCATCAGTCTCTTCATTCACTCTCCTCCTTCTCATCCACCCATACGCCGTCGATTATCCTCTCTGTCATCTGCTCGCCTCGTTGTTCCTCATGGGGTAGAATCCGGGGCAGTGCTCGTTGGAAGGACCTCCGCAGAGCACCTTCCCCTTCTTCCCCGGCAGAGTGACCATCCTGTTGCGATAGAAACAGATCTCGCACAGGGCCAGCTCCGCCTCGGTCGGCATCAGTCCGCCTCCCTCATGACGCTCAGCTTCTTCTCAAGGCACTCTATGGCCTTCATCAGATCGGTCTCCTCAGACTGTTTCATCGTCATACCAGCATACTGCTTACGTCCCGCACGGGCGATGTATCCCGTGGCGGTGGCTGTGAGGTAATCAAGCTTCCAATCGATGAAGACATCCCACGGGTCGTACTTGCGACCCTCGGTATAGTGCGCAGGGTTGTGGACCAGGTCCTCCTTGGGATTGGGCTGGTTGTCGAACTTACACTTCGGACTACCTTCCTTGGCCTTCCTCTTGGCGACATCCCACATCACCGCCTCGGTGATGCCGGCCCTAAGGAACTCTGCGATACGCAGAGCATCCTCCTCTGCGATGTATGTTCTGGGATCCATAGTCCTGATACAGTAGGTGCAGTCCTCCATATGGTCGATGTACAGGTCCTCGTTGACCTTCAGGGTGTCGGCGACCCCGTGACATACCGGAGATTCGTACTTGTATTCCTTGAACTCCTTTTCGATATTGGAACATATGCCGGAATCGATCGTGTTGAGACCGAAGGGTGTGGGTGCAACCTCGATCCAATCATCATCTGTTAAAATGTCAGATTGGCTGGCCAGCCACGGAACACGTCCACGGGGGGCATCCGGGTTATCCGATATGAGTTTGTCCGTCACCATGTAGATGTACGGCAAAGTGTTCGCGCTGTGCTCGTCGGGATTCTGCAGTCCGATGTAGATCCCTTTTCCATTCCATCCCTTCCTGGCG
>JBJEIK010000210.1:0-8682 GCA_051876975.1 Candidatus Methanomethylophilaceae archaeon | reverse complement strand
AGGTTGCTTCGGGAGATCAGGATGCAGTCCGAGACCGAAAGCCGTTTCACCACCATCCTGGGGAAGCGTCGTGTCGGAAAGACAGCACTTATGCTGAAATCGGTTGAGGATACGAGATATGTCTACCTCTTCGTATCCCGTCTCATCGAGTCCAAATTGTGTGAAAACATGACCTTGGCCATATCGGAGTCCGGGTTGGATATACCGAAGGGCATCACATCCTTCGGGGAGCTGTTGAAGGCTCTGATGATCCACTCCCGTACCGAACCTCTGACGATCATGATCGATGAGTTCCAGGATCTCAAATATGTCAATCCGGCGATATTCGGGGATATTCAGAGGGTGTGGGATCTCTATCATACGGACTCCCATGTCAACCTGATCGTCAGCGGATCGGTACATTCGATGATGGTGGACATATTCGAGAATGAGAAGCAACCCCTGTTCAACAGACCCACCAACAAGTTGCAGCTCAGACCCTTCCCGATCTCCGTTCTGAGGGGGATATTGGAGGATTACAATGCCAACCCCACCGGCAGGGATATGCTAACCCTCTACATGCTCACCGGAGGGACCCCATTATATGTTGCCGCCCTTATGGACTCCGGATGCACGGATTCGGAATCCATGCTCAATAAGGCCCTGTCTATGGATTCGGTGTTCCTCCGTGATGGTCATGACATTCTGGTATCGGAATTCGGCAAGGATTACCGGACATATCTCACGATTTTGCAGACGATATCGGAGGGCAAGGAGCGTCGTAAGGAGATGGATGATGCAGTCGGGATGGATTCGGGCCCGTATCTTGAAAAGTTGCAGAATGTCTATTCGTTCGTCGAGAGGATCTCCCCTGTGTTCTCGAGACCTGATTCCCGCAATTCCAGATGGGTCATCCGGGACATGTACATGAGATTCTATTTCCGGTTCATCGATCCGCGTAAGCACTATGTGGAGTCGGGAAGGTATGATCTGCTGTACAGGTCTGTTCTTGCCGGATTAGAGGAGTATGAGGGTCGCGTATTGGAGGATTACTTCAGGACCAGGATCAGAGAAGAGTGGACATACACGGAGGTCGGAGGCTATTGGACCAGGGATGGAACCGTGGAGGTGGACATCGTTGTATGCGACGATATCGACCGTAAGGCACACATCATAGAGGTCAAGAGGAATACGAACAAGATCGATATGAACGACCTCATCGTCAAGGGGGCGAGGATGTCATCCGATCTGAAGGGATACGAGGTATCATACGGTGGTCTCTCGATGGAGGATGTGTTGAAGGATCCCCTTTGATGGCCGGCGGTGGTTTTATCCTGTTCCTTCATCAAGTTGCTTATCGATAATCGAATAATATATGAATCAATTATCCGATTCATCCGGCATGAAGAAAACATCGATTGTTGCTTCAGTGGTGATCATCGCCGTCGTGGTGGTGCTTGCCGCATCCTATGTAATCATTGGTAACGATGGTGATGACGGGGATGCACACACAGGCACATGGTACACGACGGACGATTACACCTGCACGGATGAGATCCTGCATACGGAATTCGAGATGAAGGACAAGATCTTCCCATTGACGATCTCCGAGATCGACAGTGGCGTCCTCATCGGGACGTACGACAGTGTCCCCGTCACCGGTGGTATCGACGGTGACAGGTTCTACCTCGCCTATTACCAACCTTCGACCGGATACGAGCACAATCTCAGCGGAAGGTTCCTCGACGACGACACGATCTATCTGATAGACATCGGTTACAGGAACGATGCACCCGGGGACATCATAATGTCCTCCTCCATGCTCACCAAGGATGGGAAGGATCCGAGGCATTTCGAGCCCACCACCGTCCAGTTGCCCACAGAATACGATGGCATGTTCAATGTGGCCGGTGTCGGAGACGAGGCGGAGATGCTCGGCATTTTTGACATGGAGCTCATCGATCACGAGGGTGGGATCATGCTCATGAAGGCCACCTACGGTAACGAGGCCTTCTCCATCCCCATAGCCATCGATGACGGAGATTCCGATAACTGCATGCGCGGTATAACAGCCTACTTCTTCGACGGAAAGCTCTTCACATCCAATGTGGAGATGTCCGCCAACGGACTCGTGTTCATATCAACGATGGTAAGCAACATGCAGTTCGTTCCCGCACTCGCATACTTCTACACGGATTGGGATTATGGGCAGTTCCATCCGATCCCCGAACTTGCGGAATCCTTCACAGCCAGGATGGACTACAGGTCCATAGACGGGGAGACCGTCACTGAGGAATTCATCCTACATACCGAGATGTTCAGGAACTCCACCAACCTCTACACTCTCGTCGGCGAATCCGATCAGGGCAACGTCTGGAAGATGAGGGTCGTCACCGGTGACAACGGGGAGTACATCCTCAACCTGACCATGTTCTCCAAGACCAACAAGATGGTCATGGAGCTCCGCGGTATCATGGATCAAAAACTAAACTGCGTCCTCTATGGAACGGCCATGGGTAAGGAGAACAGCGGTGTGCACATGATCCTCACACCCGTCCCCGATGTTCATGTTGGAACATGGAACACCATCTACGAGGGTGAATGCAAGGAGTCCATCAAGCTGAGCGATCACAAGGCCTCCGAGGGATTCAAGCCTCTGGTCATCGACAGTGTCATCGGCGGTGTGTTCAGGGGAACATACGAAGGTCAGGAGGTAATCGGATGCCTTGATGATGACATCCTCTCCTTCTCCATGTACAATCCTTCCACAGGATACACTTCCAACTTCTCCGGTAACTTCTATGACGAGAACCTGCTCTATCTCAGTTGCATTTCCTTCAGGGCTGGAAGCACCTCGGTTCATACATGGCTCCTGACCAACAGTGATCAGACAGGAACCATAGATCCCGCCGGTGTGACAATTCCGACCGATTACAAGGGCGTATCGAATGTCGTCTACGATGACGACGGAAAGGAAGTCCCACAGGAGACCTTCGACATGACACTCATCGAGTTCAAGGCGGGGATCTCCCACATGAAGGCGGAGAGGGGTAACGAGGCCTTCGATGTCTACATGATCATCAAGAACATGGATTCCGATGGATGCCTGTTCCTCACCGTTGTGTTCAGTGTCGACGGGAAGGTCCATACTGGAATCGCACAGATGTGTGACGGAAAGCTGACGTTCAGCGATTTCATCCACGGTTCCGATGGATTCGGACTCGGTAAGATGGTGTTCGAGACCGATTGGGAGAGGGGAATGGACTATTCCGAACCCTCTGTAGAATCGAAGTACCTCATCAGCTGTACCATGGTCCCCAAGAACGGCTTCGTGAACACCTACATGGCCCTCATGGACATTGAATACGTGAGCGAAGCAGGTTTCGTCATCAGAGATGCCGAAGATGGCGACAGATGCTATCTGAGCCTGATCACCCATGAGGACGAGACCTGGGCATTCATGGTCCTGGAGACACATGAGCATGGGATCGTCTATGGAAAGGGAACTGTATCCGATAATGGGACGATCAGGCTCTACGGAAGCAGCACGGACGGCAACGCTTTCATAGTGGCCTTAAGCAGCTGGTGAACCAAACACGCCGAACCGGTCCGATGCCGGGTCGGCAAACCCCTTCCATCACATTCACTCACGCGCACGCGTCACCTTTTTTATAACAGCCTTTGAATCCCAGTTTCATGACAGATCAGATCGAGGAGACGATCAGGAAATTCGCACTGCAGAACGCGGTGTTCTTCAAGGGTACGGCCAACCCGAAGGCCGTCGTGGGGAAGATCCTCGGAGGATGTCCCGAGCTCAGGTCCAAAGCAGGGGAGATCACCCCTCTCATCAACCAGATCGTGGCCGAGGTCAACGCCATGGGTCTGGAGGCACAGACCAAGGCACTGGCGGAGATGGACTCCTCCATGCTCGTAAAGGAGAAGAAGGAGCGTAAATACGAGCTCCCTGACCTGGAGGGAGTCGACGGTAAGGTCGTCATGCGCATCGCACCCGGACCTTCCGGACCCCTGCATATCGGACACACCCGTGTATCCATCCTCAACGACGAGTACGTGAAGAGATACGGCGGAGACCTCGTCCTCAGGTTCGAGGACACCAACCCTGAGAAGATCGATCCCGATGCGTACGACATGATCCCGGAGGACCTCGATTGGCTGGGGGTGAAGTGCAACAGGAGGTACATCCAGTCCGAGAGGTTCGAGATGTACTACGACTACACTAGGAAGCTCCTGGAGATGGGTCATGCCTACGTCTGCACATGTAACGGGGACCACTGGAGGGAGCTGAAGGAGAAGAAGACCGCATGCCCCTGCCACGACCTTCCCGTGGAGACGCAGCTGGAGAGGTACGACAAGTTCCTCGCAGGAGAATACAAGGAGGGAGAGGCGGTCGTCGTCGTCAAGACCGACCTGTGCCATCCCAACCCCGCGGTCAGGGACTTCGTCGCACTCAGACTGGTCGACCACCCCCACCCGCTCACCGGGGACAAGTACGTCGCATACCCCATGATGAACCTGTCCGTGGCCATCGACGACCACGAGATGGGAATGACACACGTCATCCGCGGAAAGGACCACCTGAACAACACCTTCAGGCAGGAGTACATCTTCGACTACTTCGGATGGAAGAAGCCCGTCTACTACCACTACGGACTCGTCAACATCCCCGACACCGTCCTCAAGACATCCCTCATCAAGCAGAGCATCAGAGACGGTGAATACTCGGGATGGGACGACGTCAGGACAGGGACCGTCAGGGCCATGGAGAGGCGCGGTATCAAGCCCGAGGCCATCAGGAGGTACTGGGTCGAGTCCGGTATCAAGCCCGTCGACATCCAGTTCTCATGGGACAACCTGTACGGTATGAACAGGGACGTCATCGACGGTGTGTCCAACAGGTACTTCTTCGTGAAGGATCCGGTCAGGTACGATATCGACGGTGTCGATGTGATCGAGGGCAAGGCACCCCTGCATCCCGACCACCCCGAGAGAGGGGACAGGATCTACAAGCTGGAGGACCCCAGGACCGTGTTCCTCGCCGCTGATGATTCCAAGCTCTTCACCGATGCCAAGAAGATCAGGCTCAAGGACCTGTGCAACCTCGATTACGGTCTTCCCGCACAGTACGCCGGCAACGACGTCGCCGTCCTGAAGAAGGGTGTCCGTGCCGTCCAGTGGGTCGGAAGGGACTCCGTCGAGGCCAGCATCCTCATGCCCGACGGAACCGTCCAGAACGGACTCATCGAGGGTGCGGTTATGAAGGAGACCTCCGAGA
Source organism: Candidatus Methanomethylophilaceae archaeon (assembly GCA_051876975.1). Classification (GTDB taxonomy): domain Archaea; phylum Thermoplasmatota; class Thermoplasmata; order Methanomassiliicoccales; family Methanomethylophilaceae; genus Methanoprimaticola. The sequence goes on along the minus strand of JBJEIK010000210.1, from coordinate 3,410 downwards.
CCGTGCAGCTCGAGAGGATCGGATTCGTCAGGATCGAGTCCAAGGATGCCGGAAAGGTGTCCATGGTCTTCGCCCACCGCTGAAACATCTCAGATGCCGGAAGGCATCCTATCCCCTCCATCCGGAGGGGTTCACCCTTCTCTGACCTATATATTGGGAACAGATAATTCTCCATATTCTCTATATGGAAATATCTAAAACCTACGGGACAGATTCGACATCGATCTTATGTCAGGCACCGGTGGTAGGCATGTGTTCGATGCGGTCGGAATGACCCGTGTGGTGATAGAGGATGGAAAGGTCGTCGAGGTCGGTAAACCCGAGTTGGATTACTGTCCGATATACGCCAAACGTTTCGGGACGGAGAATATCACTCCCGAGATGGTCCGTGAGAACATGGAGTTCCGCATCAGGGACTTCGGATTCTGTACGGAGAACAGGGTCGTCAGGTCATCCGACTACATCACGTTCGGAGTTTCCGAGATCCTCAGCACCTCCCTCAAGAACGGCGTCATCGATGCGGCGGTCATCGCCGCAGACGGATGCGGTACCGCGGTGATCACAGAACCTGAGCTACTCCAAGGAATGTGCGGGAGGATTTCCGGTCTGGTGGAGACATCACCTCTGCAGGTCGTCCTCGATGCTGTCGGCAGGGAGAATGTCCTGGATCCCGAGACCGTTCCCCTGAACATGGTAATGGGAGCGGAACTGGCCGATTCCAAAGGATATGGAAGGTTCTCCGTGACCGTGACCAATCCCGATGATGCGCGTACCCTCAGGGAGCGTTATTGTGACCGTGTCGTCATCGTCGGTGTCCATTCCAGTCATCTCACCTGCAAGGGTGCAGAGGAGATGTTCGACAACTGCGACATCATAACCGCATGCGGTTCCGCGTTCACCCGCCAGGAGGCCGCAAAGCGCGATGTCGTCGTTGCCGGTAACAAGGTCCAGATATACGGTGTGACCCCGTTGGGGAAGAAACTCGTGTTGGACAAGCTGGAATCCATCGGACACAAGCCATATGACGGAGGACCCAAGGACGAGCCCAGGCCCCTGATCTCATGGCAGGGATGACTTCCGGATGACCAGGAGCCTGTCCCCTCCCCTCTGGAACCTGTACTCCGTATCCACTATGGAGACATCGTACGATTCCGAGTAATGGTCGATCACTTCATCGATCATCCCGGATGCATCCGAGTTCAGGTCCACCAGGGGGAATATCCTCACCTCCCTGCAGACCCTCAGCATCTCATCGATGGCATCGATGTGGAAATCGTATCCCAACTGGGTGTACATGAGGAGGAAGTGGGAGCTGAGGCCTATGTCGAAGGTTCCGTCATCGAACGGGACCCTCCGGGGAAGTTCATGGGGGATGTACCTCCCCTCATCCTTCCCATTATCATAATCGTCGAGGAACCTGCGCATGGCAGACATGCGGATCCTCTCCAATTCCTCCGGATCCCTTATCGAGGTCCAGTCATAGTTGTCCATGTTGGAACGGATCTGTTCCATGACGATGTCCCTGACCTCGTCTATCCGTCCTTCCAACCGATCCCGGGGGAACTCGTAGATCGGGTCGAAGGAGGTCACATCACACCCCATTTCAGTTGACTCGGCGTTGAAGCTCGCGGGACCGTCACCGAATCCGGCGATCCTCTTCCTCATATCCTCATCCGAGAGCAGGAACATCCTTCTGTATTCGGACAGGTTCCTTCCCCAGGGTACGACGGAATCCAACGTGAACATGTGGATCCGGAAGGGATCATCGCCAAAAAGGATTGCCTTTCCTGGGACTGGTGTTTCCGACGGATATTGTACGCCGGTGTGATCGACAACCATCACCGTCTCCGACCATATCCGTCCTTTTTCCGTGGGGTGTCGTCATCGGTACAGGGCTTCAGAACAGCCCGAGCATGATGCGTACGCCCGTTCCCGCCAATATGGCGATGGTGATGGATACGAGACTCACAGCAACGGTCTCCTTCCATCCGATCTCGTGCCACATGGTGACGAGTGTGGCGACACAGGGCATGTAGATCGCCATCACGGTTCCGAACACGACGAATTGGTCCGGGGTAAGGAACTCAGCCAGGGGAACGCCTCCGGCGAGGATGACCAGCATACCGAGGGCCATCTCCTTCCTGAGGATCCCCACGAGGAACGCTATCGAGCACACCGCGGGCAGTCCGAGCATGCCAACAGTGATGGGGGACAACGGGTCCACCACGTATCTCAGGAGGTCGTACTGGAGCAGCACCTCGAGTGCGACGGAACCGACCACCAGCAAGGGGAACGCCACGTAGAAGAAGTCCTTCACGCGGTTCCACATCTTGGACAGCACGTTCTTAACCGAGGGCACAGCGAGATCCGGAAGCTCCATCGCCAGGTTGGACGGTTCGTACTTCATGAATCTGTTCAGGACGATACCGGTGAGACACCCTATCAGCACCAGGATGCCGAAGATCATCACTGCGTAGATGAATCCGGAGTATGCTCCCGTCGCTCCCATGATTATGGCTATCTGTGCCGAGCACGGCACCGCCATGACAATCATGCAGGACAGGATGATCTTCTCCCTGCGCGATTTCACAGTACGCACAGCCATTATCGCCGGAACATTGCATCCGATCCCGACTATCATGGGGATGAAGGCACCTCCATGCAGACCGAAGTGGTGCATCACCTTGTCCAACAGGACGACGGCACGCGTGAGGTATCCGGAGTCCTCCAGTATTCCCAGTATGATGTAGAACACCATGATGTACGGTATCACCAACGAGAGGATCGCACGGATACTGCCGTCGACACCCGTGAACACCGCACCCCAGAAGTCTCCGAACCCCATTCCGAAGTCTATCAGGGACGTTCCGATCAGTGCATCATATGCGCCGTTCACGACCCCGTCCAGGAACGATCCCAGCTCAACAATGGCCAGGACTATCAGCAGACAGACCCCGATGAGGATCGGGACCCCGGTGACCGGTGTGATGGTGAGGTCGGAGATCTTCTCCGACAGTGAAGGCTCCACATCCCTCTCGGAGACGCATGCCTCCACCATCCTCTTCGATTCGGCGTATCTGGATGATGCTATGGATATTGCCATGCTCTGACCGTTCTCCTCGGAGTACAGTTTCCTGAGCATTCCGGCGGACCTGACCACCTGGTCATCGGCGTGTGTGTTGAACTCGTGGGAGTTCTCCATCATCTTCACCGCGCATCCCCTGACGCTGAAACGGGTGTCCTCAAGGACATCCGAGATGGCATCGATGGCCTTCTCTATCATCGGATCGTATTCGATCTTCAGGTTCGAGACCCTGGCCTTTCCCTCGCAGACCGCATCAGCCAGGGCATCCACACCTTCCGATGTTTTGGACGACACCGCGATGACGGGAACCCCCAGCATCTCGGAG
>JBJEIK010000209.1:0-1578 GCA_051876975.1 Candidatus Methanomethylophilaceae archaeon | reverse complement strand
ACAGAGCAGGGCTCTCGCCATGTTCGTTGACGGAATATCTGAAGAAAACTACCTGAGATGGATATTCAGGCAACACATTGGAACGACACCGAAGATATATGTCACGGAGATGAGTGGTCTCGACAGCATATTCCGCTTCATGATGGGGAAACTGAAACATGAATCCCTGAACAAAGGAGACAGGATCGTCGTGGTTATCGATGTGGACAGGCATACTCCAGAGGACATGCGCAGATTCATATCGGAATGCGGAAAGAAGGATATCAAGGTGTTCTTCTCCAACCCCTCATTCGAAGTATGGCTCCTGGAACACTACTGTGATGTCACCGGTAATCCCGACCAAGAGGAACTTGAAGCAAGATTGAGTGAGAAACTCGGTCACAAATACAAGAAATCCGAGGGAATCACTCTGAACAGGGAAATAGTTGATAGCGCCATACTAAGAGGATATCATATCATCGGTCCGAATGATGATATGGTCGAGAAATGTCTCGAGAAAGGACCGAGAAGCAACCTCCATATCCTCATTGACCGCATGCTCAAATGGGAATATGGTAACAGAAGCCGGTGATTGTTACTCCTGATCCATGAGTATGTCATCCAGTGGAATCAGACAACCACACCGTCATCAAATACTATAATAAAGGTGGGATGGGGACTTCCACCCCACCCCTTGTTTCAAAGGTTTCACTCAGCGTCCTTCGCCTTCCCGGCCATGAACCTGGGACACTTCCAGTTCCAGTCGCCGAGCAGGTGCATGACCGCAGGTACGATGTAGGTACGGACCACCAATGCATCCACCAGGATGGCGAAGCACAGTGCGAATCCGAACTGCTGCATCATCACCATGGAGGAGAGCATCAGGGTACCGAAGGCGCCTCCCATGATCAGTCCGCAGATGGTGATGACGGAACCGGTGTGGGTGACGGCCTGGTGGATGGCCTCGTCGTTGCTCATTCCGCGGGCCTTGACGTTCTCCTTGATCCTTGTTGTCAGAAGGATATCGTAATCCATTCCGAGACCGAGGCATATCACCAGCAGGATCAGCGGGATCAGCCACATGACCTCTCCGCCGAGGACGTTGACGAACAGCACATGGGTCAGCGCCAATGTCCAGCAGATGGACATCAGGATGGTCAGCACGGACCTGAACGGGATGGTGTATGAACGCATCACAACGAACAGCAGGATGATGATCAGGATGACCACGAGGATCTCGATCTTGTCGAACTCACCGCTGATGACCTCGGACACCTCGAACATGACCACGGCGGAACCGGTGATCCACTTCTCGGTGACGATGGCGTCGTAACTTGTGATGTATTCATCGACGCAATCCCTCACATGGGAGATGGAGTCCATGGATGTGGGGGACATGGCGGATGCCTTCGTCGCAACGGACAGCTTGATGTAATTCGCACCCCTGGGTTCTGTAGACGAGGGGTCGGAGACGTATGAACCACCCAGGATTCCTCCATAGCAGTTTATGGAGTAACCGATTATAGGTCCACAATCGGTGATTATCATCGCATCGGCCATCTTTAGGGCGATCTCCCTGGTTCCGACGAACTCCGGGTT
>JBJEIK010000208.1:0-8748 GCA_051876975.1 Candidatus Methanomethylophilaceae archaeon | reverse complement strand
CAATCGATGGATAAATATTATTTAGAATATCAAACAAAACTACTTCCGCGAATTTGATGGTTTACCTAAAAACTTAAATAGTGCGGTGTTTAGAATCCGGCGTTCAGGGTGATTATTATCGCCGCTGAACAGATAACATACAAGAACATAGATCCAAGGACCCGTACCACCATCATGTTGGGTTTGGGTCTTGCGATGCTCGCAGCTTGTTTCGACGGGACCATCGTCGGTACATGCGGAACCGTCATCGCGTTAGATCTCAACGGGGTCTCGCTCTACTCCTGGATGATCACGGCGTACATGCTGTGCGAGACCATCATGATCCCCATTGCGGGTAAATTGTCGGACCTTTACGGAAGGAAGCCGTTGTTCCTCATCGGTCTGGGATTGTTCACAGTCGGATCCCTTATGGCAGGGATGTCGAACAGCATGGAGATGCTCATCGTAAGCCGTGCCCTGCAGGGTCTTGGCGGGGGCATTCTGATCCCCGTCGCCACTGCTGCGGTGGCAGATCTCTACGCACCCAAAGACAGGGCCAGGATCCAGGGTCTGCTCGGTGCCGTCTTCGGTATAGGGAGCGGTATCGGACCACTTCTGGGAGGATACATCACTGAGTACATCAGTTGGCATTGGTGCTTCTACATCAACCTGCCTCTCGCTGTCGTGTCCTTCATACTGACCATTAAGAAGTTCCCAACACCTGTCAGGGATGAGAAACCCTCGATCGATGTGGCCGGGATATCACTGCTTACCCTGCTCCTGTTGGATTTCATCATGCTCTTCGAGTTCGGAGGAAGCAAGTTCGAGTGGGTCAGTGTCGAATCAGTCGTCATGGCGTTGGCGGCCGTCGTCCTGTTGGTACTCTTCGTCACCGTCGAGAGAAAGGCCAAGGAACCGGTCCTCTCACCGAAGCTCATCAGGAACAAGACCGTGGTGAAGGCGTGTCTGTTCATGTTCATCTTCGGTATCGGGATGATGGGCGGGATGATCTACTCCAACATGTTCGCCATCAGTGTCCTCGGATTGACGACTCTGAAGGCAGGGGAGTACTCGTTGGCGATGATCGCAGGTATGTTGATCACCTCGGTGACGAGCGGTTCCCTGGTGAACAGGACCGGATACAGGTTCTGGATGGTGATAGGCCCTATCATCACCTTCATCTCAATGGTGATGATGTCACAGATGACCATCGGTACCGAGGTCTCGTACTACATCATCTGTCAGTTCGTCATGGGAATCGGTCTGGGTTGCATGACATCCGTGGTCAACACCGCGGTCCAGAACAGTTCCGCCCCCAAAGAGATGGGTATGACCACCTCTGCGGTCAACCTGCTGAGGTCCATCGGAACAACCGTTGGTACCGCGATCTTCTCGATGCTGATCAACAGCAAGCTGTCGTCGGAACTGTACGATCTGGTGCCGGAGATATACGATCTGATCCCACACGATACGGGTGTTCTGGAGGCCATAACCCAGTTCCCGATGTATGCCCATGACATCCTCCTGGCATTCGCCAACAGTGTGGACTTCGCTTTCCTCGCCGGAGGGGTCATCATTCTGCTGTCCGCCATCATCGGTCTGGTTTTCAAGGCGAAGGCTCCAGGAAAGGACGGGGCGGATGTCATGACCGAGGAATGAACAAACGGTGCTTCGGCACCATCTTTCCCAACCCTTTTACCATTCCTGTCAGATTGCCCTCCATGGATTTCCTCGGACGTGCGGTGGCTGGGATGGAGACCTCCGATCTCGATGACGATGTCGGAGAACTTTTCTCCGCGATGGAAAGGGCACACGGGCTGTGTGAGAGGTTCAATGTTCCCTGCACACCCGTATCCGAGAGGAGGGCGATCCTCGACGAGCTTTTCGGTAGGGATTCGTCAGAGGCGAACATCAACCCTCCGTTCCATTGCGACATCGGTACGAACATCGTTTTCGGAAGATGTCTGAGGATCAACACGGATTGCATAATCCTCGATACCGCTCCTGTGGAGTTCGGAGACTATGTGATGGTCGGTCCGAGGGTTCAGATAATCACACCTGAGCATTCCACAGACCATCTCCGTCGCAGGGATGTCTGCACGGTCTCCAGGAGGGTAGTCATCGGCGATGACGCATGGATAGGTGCCGGGAGCATAATACTGCCCGGTGTGACTATAGGGGAACGTGCGATTGTCGCCGCAGGTTCTGTAGTCAACCGTGATGTCCCCGCGGACTCTGTCTACGGCGGTGTTCCCGCTAGGAGGATCAGGTGATATCATGGAGATGATGCGTCTCTCGATGGTGTCCATGAACTCCAAGGTCGGTGATATCGGAGGGAACCGTGACAGGATGGTCTCCATCATGACGGATCTTGCATCGGACGGTTCGGACCTGGTGTGTTTCCCCGAATTGTCCCTTACAGGTTATTCAACTGAGCATAGCCCCGGTATGGCGATGTCCATCGACGATCCGATGGTTATGGAGGTGGTCGATGCCACATCCGACCTCGATGTTGCGGTGTGTTTCGGATTCGTGGAGGAAGGTCCGTTCATCACTCAGGTGGTGGCGGAGAGGGGTCGGGTGATCGGGACATACAGGAAGACCCATCTCGGTGAGAGGGAATCGCCCGTCTTCCTACAGGGGGATTCGGTGGAACCCATCCGCCTGAGTAAGGCTGTTGTGGGCATACAGACCTGCTGGGAGTCCCATTTCCCTTTGATAACGATGGAGTATGCGATGAAGGGTGCGGACATCATCCTGATGCCCCATGCGTCCGGATTGACGGGTGAACGCCGGAAGGACAGTTGGAACAGGATCCTTCCCGCCAGGGCTTATGATAACACCGTCTTCGTCGCAGCTTGCAACATGGCAGGGGACAATGGATACGGAACGGTCTTTGGAGGAGGTGCCACCATCTTCGATGTCCGTGGGAACAATCTTGCGGAGGATTATTCGGCTGAGTGCACCCTGACCGTGGACCTAGATCCGACGGATATGGATAGGATAAGGGCTCCGGGATACGTTTCGATGCGTGACCTGTACTTCTTGGACAAGAGCCGTCCAGAACTGTTCTCCGGGTTGGGCAATGACCGCGTCCGGCCGTCACTATGTCACGCCAATGAGAAAAAGAAGCCGGACGCGTGATGTGAGTTTCGGCAGGTCGACCTCAGAGGTCCCTGATATCCACCTCCGCGGTATCCTCGAATGGCTCGGATGAGTAGTACTCCTCGGAGCAGAGGTCGATCAACCTTTCCGCCAGAAGGCGTATGTCCGGTCTCATCCCGACATCCTCCCGTTTCCTCTACTGTATTCCATAATTTAGGAATACCTAAAATAATATTTAATATTTAGGATAACCTAAATTGAGGGGGTACCTTCCGGTAACCCCCTCGTGTTTCATTGGGTTTCTTCCTTCGGCTTTTCCTTCACGGGGACTTTGAACACATCCACCGACTTGGATGAGTCTGGATCGGTGTACGTCCTCTCCATGGAGAGACATGCCTTGGGACATGAGTCCACGCAGTATCCGCACTGGATGCATCCCATCCTCTCGATGGTGATCGTCCTGGCGGTCTTGTCCGCACGTATCGCATCCGTCGGACATTTCCTTCCGCATATGTTGCAGAGGATGCAGTCCGAATCATCGAAGGACACATGTCCGCGGGTCCTCTCGGTGTACTCTCTGGGTTCCGCAGGGTAGTTGAGTGTGGGAGGTTTCGAGAACAGGTTCTTCGTGATCCTCCCTCCGAACTTCATTAAGCCCATCGGAATCACCTCTCCGTGCAGCTGATGCATGGATCTATGGTGAGCACCAGCATGGTCACATCCTGCAGGTCGCATCCCTGGAGAGTCTTCACCAGTGCCGGGATGTTGATGTTGGTCGGTGTCCTGACCCTCGCACGGCTCAGGTTCTTCGTTCCGTTGCCCTGTACGTAGTAGAATCCCTCACCACGGGGCTGCTCCACCCTGTAAGCGAAGTCTCCCACCGGGACAGGTCCTTTCACGGGAACGCAGAAGTCCCCTGTGGGGATGTCCTTGATCGCGGTCCTGATGAGGTTCATGGATTGGATTATCTCGTCCACCCTGACCATGCATCTGGCGTAGCAATCTCCCTCATCTCTGAGGATGGGTTCGAATCCCAGAGCTTTGTATGTGGGTTCGGTGGTCCTGACGTCGTTGTCGAATCCGGAACCTCTGGCCACTGGACCGACGGCGGACAGATCGATGATCTCCTGTTTGGAGAGGACCCCCTTGCCCACGAGTCTGTTCCTCACGGAGGTGTCCTTCATGAACACCATTCCGGTCTTCCTGACCTCCTCCTCGATCTCATTGCAGACTCCTGCGACCTTGCTGAGCATCTCGGGGGTGACATCCTTCCTGACACCACCCACCTTGCAGAAAGACATGATGACCCTGGCACCGGTGATCTCCTCGAACACGTCCAGGACCTTCTCGCGGATCCGCCAGCAGTGCATGAACAGGGAGTCGAATCCCATCGCATCCGCCAGCAGTCCTAGCCACAGGAGATGGCTGTGGACCCTTGACAGCTCGTGGAAGATCACCCTGAGGTACTTGGCGCGGTCGGGGATCTCGATGTCCATCAGGCCCTCCACCGCTCCGGTGTAACCGTAGCTGTGTCCGAAGCTGCAGATCCCGCAGACCCTTTCCATGACGTAGGTCATCTGCTCGTAGTCTCTGGTCTCGGCCAGTTTCTCCAGTCCTCTGTGGACGTATCCGATGGAGGGGATTGCCCTCACGACCTTCTCATCCTCGAGCTCCAGGTCTAGATGGATGGGCTCCGGAAGGGCTGGGTGTTGGGGTCCGAACGGGACTATGGTGCGCTTACCCATCAGGCCGCCCCCTCGTCCTTTTTCTCGGCTCCCTTCCAGGGTGTCTCCACAGACATCCTGAAGAAGTTGCCCTTGTAGTCCAGCTTGCTGTCCGTGAACTCCACGCCGAAGAGGTCGTGGATCTCGTTCTCGTAGACGAAGGCCGCCCAGTACTCCGGGGTTATGCTCCCTATGGTGGTTCCGAACGGTACATGCACCTTGTAGCTGACCATCTCATGGTCCTTGTCGAAGGAGTAGACCAACTCGTTCTCCCCTTCCTTCGTGACACCGCAGATCTGCACCATGCGGTAGCCTTCCGCGAGCATCTTTTTGGCGAGTGCGGGGACCTCGGAGCACTTCACCTCCTTGAATTCCTGGTTCATCTTTTTGCCTCCTTCATTTTGTTGGTCTTCTCTTCGAGCACAGCCAGTCCCTTGACGACACCATCGATGATGGATTCCGGCCTTGCGGCGCATCCCGGGACGTAGACATCCACAGGGATCACTGTGTCCACGCCTCCGAGGATGTTGTAGCAGTCCCTGAACACCCCTCCGGAGCATGCACATATGCCCACGGCGACGACCACCTTGGGGTCGGGCATCTGCTCGTAGAGCTGTTTGACCACGTTCTTGTTCTGGTCGTTGACGGCGCCCGTGATCAGCAGTATGTCGGCCTGTTTCGGGTCGCCGGTGTTGATGATCCCGAATCTCTCCACATCGTACAGTGGCGTGAGACATGCCAGGACCTCGATGTCGCAGCCGTTGCAGCTGGATGCATCGTAGTGGAGGATCCAGGGTGATTTCGTAGTGTATGCCATATCATCTCACCTCAAAGGTAAAGCAGGACGGCGACGTTCAGCACGCCGAGGATCAGCGCTGTCGTCCATCCGCTCTTCAGAGCACTCTGCCAGGTCATCCTGGCGAATCCGTTGTCGATGGCGATCTCGAGGATGTACACGATGACCGCCAGGATGATTCCGAGAACCGTCATCAGGATGGTTCCGTCTGCGATGAACAGTGCGACCATTCCGAGTAGCATGATGTTCTCATACCAGTGGGACACCTCGATCATGGCGAGGGTCTTTCCGGAGAACTCGGTGGTCATACCCCTGACCAGGTCCTGGTGGGCGTGATGGGACATGCTGAGGTCGAACGGAGACTTCCTCATCTTGATGGTGAGTCCTATGACGAACGCGAGGAATGCTCCGATGACCATGATGGAAGGCAGTTCTCCACTCCAGACGATGTCGGAGACGGAGAACGATCCGGTCTGCAGGTACAGACAGATCGCCATCAGCAGGAAGATCGGCTCGAAGGCCATCGCGGCATAGAGCTCCCTCTGGGCACCTATCTGGGAGAACGGTGATCCGGACGAGTATGCGGCCAGGATCAGGAACGTCTCACCGAGGGTCAGGGTGAAGATCACCAGCAGCAGGTCCTGTCCTGCGAAGAACAGGATTCCGGTGATGATGACGAACAGCAGGTAGCATCCGACATAGAAGTCCTGGACGCCGTTGGATGTGATCTGCTCCTTCTCGCAGAACTTGCGGACGTCGTAGTATGGCTGCAGGAGAGGGGGCCCTCTTCTTCCCTGCATCCTTGCGGATATCTTCCTGTCCACCCCTGCGAGGATACATCCCGCGAGAGGTGCCAGAACGGCGTAGACGAGTGCGACTATGATCCAATCGAGATCGCTCATAGGGAGACACCTCCAGCGACGAGGACTATGATGATCGCGATGATCAGTGTCGTGAGGATCTCGCCGATACGGCGGATCCTGTCTTCACCGAACCAGTCTGTCATGTACCAGTTCCTGAGTCCCACTTCGACGGTGGCACCCATGGACCCATTGTAGGTGTTGTTAGAGAGCCCCTCTCCTGAGAGGTAGTTGGGGACGATCCTCCTCTTCGTTCCCCTTCCGAAGAACGGTACGAAGATCAGGATGAGTGCGAGGAGCATCACCAGGAGGATCAGCATGTTGTTGTCGGACAGGGCGGCCGCAAGGGTGTCGGGGACGTAGATGAATGCGGACTCCAGCCAGGTTACGATCATGTGTTCCGACATCAGGGGGAACAGTGCGCACACGGCGATCGAAAGGACCACGAGTGTTCCGAGGACCACATTCTCCTGGATGTGCACGGTCTTCTCCACGTTGTCCTTTCCCGTGGCAACGACTGCGAGTTTGCCCATCCACTTTGTCCAGTAGAACGATGTGACCGCGCTTCCGAACACGATGCATGCGATGAGCACGATGTACTCACTGTCCACAAAGGAGGTCATGGCGGCCCATTTTGAGATGAGCATTCCGAGGGGTGCGAGGAACATGGCGGCGATTCCGACGAGCATCATCCTTGCGAGTCTGGGCATCCTGTCGAACAGTCCGTCCATGTCCTCGATGTCCCTGCTCCCGATGTGGTGTTCCGCGGTTCCGACGCAGAGGAACAGGAGGGACTTGGTGATCGCGTGGAATACGGTGAGCATCACGCCGGCCCATGCGGCCTCGGGTGTACCCACTCCGGCACATGCGACGATCAATCCGAGATTGGCTATGGTGGAGTATGCGAGAACCCTCTTGGCGTTGGTCTGCGAGATCGCGGCCATGGATGCCAGCAGGAACGTGAGTCCTCCGACGGTCATCACCATGTAGCCGACGAGGTTGTCATGCAGGAGCGGCGAGAGTTTCAGCAGTATGAACACTCCTGCTTTGACCATCGTGGATGAGTGCAGGAGTGCGGATGTGGGTGTGGGGGCCACCATGGCGCCGAGGAGCCATGTGTGGAACGGCATCTGTGCGGATTTGACGATGCCTGCCAGGCACAGGAGTGCGACGGGCAGGAGGATGTACTTGTCCGCGGTATCGGAGAGGAGGAGGGCATCGAGCTCCAGGAGGCCACACTGGCTTGCCAGGATCATGTTCGCGGCAAGGAATGCGATACCTCCGATCAGATTGAGGATCAACTGCCTGAACGAGTTGTTGACGGCCTCTTCCGTCTTCGTGAATCCTATCAGTGCGAAGGAGCACAGTGTCGTGATCTCCCAGAAGAAGAACATCCATGTCAGGCTGTTGGACAGCACGATCCCGTACATGGCGCTGAGGAACACGAACATCAGGAAGAAGAACCAGGGTCTGCGGTCCTTCTCGTTTTTATGATGTTCCTGGAAGTCCCTCATGTATCCCGTCGCATAGACGGTGATCAGGCTACCGATTACACCTATGATCAGGACCATTATCACCGACAGGTCATCGATGTACATGGTATGGGAGACAGTCACATCCTCTACGAGACAGAACTCGAAGAACAGGGACATGACGATCTGTACCGCACCCAGGACGGATGCGATGTATTTCTTGTGCTTGATACCGAGATATATCACCACGAGTCCCAAGGCTAGCTCAACGACGAACATCAGTCCGTCTATGAGTTCCGACTCGAGTTCGAACATCCCGGGTTTCCCCAGGTGGTTGTACGTCACCACCAGAGAGGACAGTATGATCACCGCCGCGGCAACCTCCGTTATGACGGTCCGGGCACGGTCGTTCCGCACCAGGAGCAGGATGACGGCGACGATGAACGGGAATACCATCATGAACAGTATGTCGTCCATCTTCTCACTGCATCCCCCGTCGGATTGTGTTTATAAAATATCGGGATTGCATACTTCGGCAGGATTCGAAGTAGGTTGGAAGGTTCCTTCAAAGTGACTTTACCAACGTTTAACTTGACATATCCCATACGGGGCCGCATGGATGGGTTCGTGGGTCGTGTAGAGGAACTTAGGTATCTCAACTCCGTTTATCAGAAGGCGCCTGTGTCGTGTGCCGTGTGCGGACGCAGACATCTGGGGAAGACGACCCTGATCAAACAGTTCTGCAAGGACAAGAACCACATCTATCTCTCCGGGATGGACGGTCTCAGGGAGGACAACCTGGCCGAGATCTC
>JBJEIK010000207.1:0-1597 GCA_051876975.1 Candidatus Methanomethylophilaceae archaeon | reverse complement strand
GCTATCACGACGGAATCATCGGAGAAGTCCTGGAGACGTGCGTATGTGGGCAGTGCCTCCAGCTCCTTGAACGATCCCGACACCGCGTACGCACCGCGCTCGGGGTAGTATCCGGTGAATCCGACCCACAGATTGCCCAGACCGAGCTCCTTGGACAGTCCCTCGCTCCTGAAGGCCACGGGTCCGGCCTTAGAATCGAATGTTGTCGATACAGGCAGCCAGTCCTTGAACCTGAATATGTTCTGCTCCGGTCCGACCGTGAGCTGTTTCGCCTTGTATCTCGCCCTGAGGAGTCCCTTGTGCCCGTTGGGACACATGAGGGTGTATCTCTCCTCGACCTGCTCCCCGCTCTCGACACAGTGGAGCGTGTAGTTCCTGCCATCGTCTTCCATGATATTACCTTCCATGTTTGGAACGGGTTTATTGGATGTATTCGTTGAAGTAGCCTAGGGACCACTTCCCGTCTTCGACCAGATGCTTGAGCTCGTCGCAGACCTTCAGTCCTATCCTCCTGCAGGACTGCCTCTGTCCGATCGGGACGTCGAACTCCTCCCTCTGTCCCACCGGGATCCTGAACGTCTTCTTCTGTCCTCCCGGTACGGAGGGATCGATCTCGAACCTCACCTTGCCCATGTCGCATGAGAACACGTGTCCGACGCAGTGGTTCACGCAGTTTCCGCATTCCATGCACAGGGACCTGTCGATTCCCTTCGAGGGGGATGCGTCCCTGGGGCAGAACTCGTCGGCGATGCAATGCCTGCAGTGGAGACACTTGGATGTGTCCGCCACCACATCGATGTTCCCATCGTTCCATACCGATGAGTAGTAGTCGAGACAGATGGGCTTCCTGTCACGGACGTCGTTCAATGGGAGTTCCACATCCTCGTTCAGGACGGACAGCCTCTCGAGCATGTCCTGGTCCAGAACGGGGAACACGGTCCCGACGGATATGGTGCACTCGGGACTGATGGATGTCCTGAACCCTCCCATGTACTCGGGCCTCATCTGATGCATGTCGGCCTGTACGGACAGGTTCGGCTTGGCGGCGTTGCTGCGGGTACCGGTTCCGAGGACGATTCCGGGAGCTCCGTTGACGAACACGCCTGCCCCGGTCCTCAGGAACCTGAGGTCGGGATCGTTCTGCAGGGGGCTGATGTCCCCACAGCCGCTGAACGTGGCCTCCGCCCATCCTCCCTTCATGGGATTGGGTCCGCAGAAGATGGTCTCCACGTCCTCCTCGGGTGTGGCGAAGCAGTTGTAGTTCTTGAAGAAGCTGCGGGTGGTGACCATCCTGGCGAAGGGGATCTCTCCCAGGGTCACCATCTTGGATATGGTGTCGCCGGCATCGGTCTCCACGAGGACCTCCACCTTCTTCCCCTCCACGAGGTCCCTGAACAGATGGCCTCCGCCGTAATCCTTGTCCCTCCTGGCGGTCCCGTTGACGATGATGTCCACCATCCCCAGGGATTCGTTGGGGCATGGTCCGACGGTTGCGGGCACACCGTTCAACGTGACCTTGTCGGCATGCTTGAACCTCCCCGCCTCACATATGGGGATACAGAATATCGCGAGTGTCCCCGAAACGATACCGAAGGTT
>JBJEIK010000206.1:0-8816 GCA_051876975.1 Candidatus Methanomethylophilaceae archaeon | reverse complement strand
TGGTCGAGGTGAAATGAGGTTACGGGGGATATCCGAGCGATATCCCTCCAAACCCCACAATAAACACATTTATGTTTTTCTGGTTCAGAGCAATGCCAGATATCTCCCACACACGGCTCCGAACACACACAGGACCGAATTGATCAGGATGTTCCCGACTGCGAGTCCGTAGGATCCGTCCACGAGCAGGTTCACGGTGTCTATGGAGAAGGTGGACATGGTCGTGAACGCTCCGAACATCCCCACGAAGATGAACGATTTCAGGGTGCTCTGCATATCCAATCCGTATCTGAACATGAGGAACGATGCCAATATGCATCCGACGATGTTCACGATGAATGTGGCCCAGGGGAACGATGCGTCGACGACCTTGTACACGGAGAATCTGAGAACCGCACCTATCGCACCACCCGCCGCCACTGCAAGGAACGGGACCATGGGACCAATCGCCATGACCGGTGCGAGGTGAAGGTCGGATAAGAATGTTCTGGAAACGTACCGATGACACGGATATCCGAGGATATGGGTCGGAGATATTGTCCTGAAACAACCAACATACTATAACCTTCCATTGCGATGACATCCGTATGGACCTGACTAGGGAGGAGGAGGCAATCCTGAACGGAGAGGAGGGCGAGGGAAGGCAGAAAGCCATGGAACTCGTCACCGCGCTCGGTAAGATCTACGGAGCGGAAGACCTCATTGACATTACATCTGCACATCTGTCCGGTGCTTCGTACAAGACGATCGGCGATGGTGGCCTGAAGTATCTCGAGGATATGGCTGCCGGCGGTGCCAAGGTCACCGTCCCCTCGACGCTGAACCCCGTCGGGATGGACAGGACCCGCTGGAGGGAGATGCATATCTCCGAGGAGTTCGCGAAGAAGCAGCTCAGGATCATCGACCTGTACGGACAGATGGGCATCAGGACGACCTGTTCATGTACGCCCTACGTTGGACCCAATGTGCCTTCAATGGGCGACCATGTGGCATGGGCGGAGTCCTCCGCACTCTCGTTCGTCAACTCGTACATAGGTGCCAGGACTAACAGGGAGGGCGGACCCGGCGCACTGGCCGCCGCCATCCTGGGGAAGACCGCCAACTACGGCCTCCATCTCGATGAGAACAGGAAGCCGACGGTCGTCATCGACGCAGACATAGATGGCTCCATCTTCTCGTATTCCCTGCTCGGACAGGCAGTGGGTATGGCCATCGGCAGCGGCGTTCCGTATTTCAGGGATATATCCCCGGAGGTCGAGGAGGCCAAGACACTATGTGCCGCCATGGCCGCTTCCGGTTCCGTCGCGTTGTATCATGTGGAAGGCGTCACCCCCGAGGCCGGGAACTTCGATGTCTCCGATCTCGAGGTGATACACATAGGGGAGAAGGAGCTCCAGGCCGCCTACGACAAGCTCAACACCGTCGACGACATCCAGCTCATCGCATTGGGATGCCCCCACCTCACGGAGAAGGAGATGCATCAGATCGCATCCTTCCTGAAAGGGAAGAAGAAGGTCAACAAGGACGTGGAGATATGGTTCTGCACCTCCGCGGAGATCAGGGACAGGTGTCCCGAGGATGTGAAGATCATGGAGGAGTTCGGGCCGGTGCTGGCGGATACATGCATGGTGGTCGCCCCCATCGAGGGAACCTTCCAGAGGACCGGGACGAATTCCGCCAAAGCCGGAAA
Organism: Candidatus Methanomethylophilaceae archaeon; assembly: GCA_051876975.1. Classification (GTDB taxonomy): domain Archaea; phylum Thermoplasmatota; class Thermoplasmata; order Methanomassiliicoccales; family Methanomethylophilaceae; genus Methanoprimaticola. The sequence goes on along the minus strand of JBJEIK010000206.1, from coordinate 7,126 downwards.
CTACCTCCCCACACTCTGCTCCCAGAAGGCCATGTGCAGGGATTTCGCCAAGCTGATGGAGGTGGTAATGTGAGGATAGAGGGACGTTCGATATCGCCCGGGAAGGCCAGAGGGGAGGTCGTGAAGCTGGACGAGCCCCTGAGCTTCCTCGGAGGGGTGGACGGTTCCACCGGGGATATCCGTGTCGGAGACGGTGGTAACGTCGCCGGCAAGATCCTCGTATTCCCCAAGGGAAAGGGCAGTACGGTAGGTTCCTTCGTCATGTACGACCTGATGGTCCATGGAAAGGCGCCGGCCGCCGTCATCAACGAGTCCGCGGAGACCATCGTTGCCACCGGTGCGGTGATATCCTCCATCCCGATGGTCGATTCCATCCCGTCGATCGATATCTTCGAGAACGGGGATGTGGTCACCGTCGATGCGGATGCTGGAACAGTGGAGATCGAGGGTGTGGAGTGCAGGAACGTCGTCTCATCGGCCATCCTCATGGACGGGAAGGTCCTGATGCTGAAGCGTCCTGCCGCCTGTCATTCATTCCCCGGAAAATGGTCCCTCGTGGCCGGTAAGATCGAGCCGGGTGAGACCCCCATAGAGGCAGCTAAGAGGGAGATCCTCGAGGAGACCTCCATACTTGTGGGTGGACCCGATGCAGTAGTCCGTCCGTTCTATGTGAGGGAGGGCAATATCCTGTGGAAGGTCAACGGGATGCTGTTCAGGGTCTCCTTCGCCAACCCCCATATAAATGAGGAGAACGAGGCCTTCCAGTGGGTCCCCGTCGAGGAGATATCGGAACTGGACACGGTCACGGACACGATGTCCGTGGTGGAGAAACTCATAAAATGAGGTCAGAGGGGGTCGAACCCCTCCGATCATACCTTCATCGATCATCCGGTCCTTAGAGGATCTCTTTCGGATCGGTTATCGGGCACACATACCTGTTCTTGCCCTTGGTCTTGCTCTTGAACTCTATCGCGGTCCTGGGGCACTTGTTGATGCATGAGAGGCACTGGATGCATTCTCCAGACCATTTCGGCTTTCCCTTACTCATGGAGACGCACTCCGTGGGACAGTCGCTGACGCATCTTCCGCATCCGTCGCATGATGATGTGACCTTGAACCCGTCGCAGTCGATGTTGAACTTGTAGAACAGCGGGTTCACGACATATGTCCTGAACATGCCGCCGTGGGGTGATGTGTGGATGAGCTCTCCGTTGGATATGTGCTCCGCGGCCTCCCTGACCTGGGGTACGACGCACTCGATCATCTTCCTGGCCTTCTCCTCTCCGGGAGGGTCATCCATGATGAGGTAGTTGTCGGGCATGGTCAGGTCGACCTCGCCCATGAATTCGAGTCCCTTCCTCTTGCAGAGGTTCTCCACGTACTTGCAGTTGAATCCCGCCTCCCCTCCGCAGGTCATCACGAAGTACACCATACCGGTCCCTTTGAATTCGGTCCTTTCGATGAAATCCTCAACATAGTTGGGAATCTTCCATGCGTAGATCGGCGATACGATCACGAATGGTCTGTTGGATGTCAGGTTCTTCGTCCCATTGCTGATGAGGTCGGGAATGGATGCGATCTCGTCTTCCGTCAGCTCCTGGAGCATGCGGGCGACGAGGAGGCTGTTCCCGGTTCCGCTGAAGTAGACAATCATGCGTCACCGAATGGTGTGTAGTAGAAAAAGATGACCGAGGTACCTGCTCGCTTCAGTCATTTTTGATATCATGTTTACAGGCAAATGGTCATGTATATCGGGATGAAGCAGATGTTCCCCACCTTCCTGACATTCTTCGTATTGATGATGTATGGTTGTCCGAGGGCCTTCGAATGCATGGATATCAGGCGATCGAGGGATGCATGTTTGGAGGAATCACCTGATTTCACCTCGATTGGAGATATCTTACCACCTTTTCTGATGAGGAAATCTATCTCGTACCGGTTGTTGTTGTCTTCTCTGTTGTAGAATGAGTGGAACAGGAGTTCATGGCCGTTTGTCCTGAGCATCTGTGATACGATATTCTCCATCATCATCCCTTCATTTACATGCAGTTTGTCGTTCAGAAGGGAGAGGAGTAGACTGTTATCCGGAACGGTTCCGTTCATCATGGCCAGGGTCAGCAGGAGTCCGGTATCTCCCATGTAGCATTTGACGGATGTACGTTCCTTGTTCATCATGAGGCCTATGCTGATGTCCATGGCGTCATAGCAGATGTTGGCAACCATGGAATCGTCCAACCAGAACAGGGTATCTTCGAAGGATTCGGCTTTCGTGTTCCTCTCCAGACTTGTCTGTTGTATCGTTTTGTCGTGTTTCATCAGGAGGGCCGGTATCTCCTCCAGAGTTCTCCTGGTCCTGATGCCATGTTTCCTTGCATCATTTCTGTATAGATCGAGAATGGCCCGTTTTTCGATCTCCGCCTTCATCAGATCCTCCGTCCTTGAATAAGTCTCGACGGCGGTCGGCATACCTCCAACGATCATGTACGTTCTGAAACGTTGGAGAATCGCTTTGTGCACTTCGGTCTCGAACGGTTCCAGGTTATTGAAATGCTCCCTTATGGCTGGAATCGTCACCTTATCTCCCATGGCCCAGCAGAATTCCTCGAAATCCATCGGAAACATCTTGATGCTTCTCTCCTCGGACGGCAGTACGATGCCTTTCACATTCTCCTTGATGGACATGAGCGAACCTGTTTCTATGTAGTCGTATCTGCCATCCTGTACAAGGAATTTGATCGCTTGACGTGCCTTCGGGCATAGCTGTATCTCATCCAGTATTATCAGGCTGTTGCGTTCCATCAACTCGATGCCGGACATGAGGGAGATCTGCGTGAGGATCTGTTTCACACCGATTCCCCTTTCAAACAGTTCCCTGTACTTGGCATAATCTTCGTCACCGAAGTTGATCAGAATATACGATCCATATTCGTTCCTTGCGAATTGTTCGACTATGTAGCTTTTCCCAACGCGACGTGCCCCTTCTACAAGAAGTGCAGTGTGTCCGTTGCTCTCCTCTTTCCATTCGAGAAGCTTTTGGTAGATCTTTCTCTTCATGGGTTTTCTAGCTATATCGCCGGATGCAGAATCCATCGTATCTGGATCGGTTTATGACTATATGTCATTTGCTTAGATACTTAAATGTATAATTAAGTAATTTGCTTAGATACTTTTTAGTAGAAATAAGGAGTTTGCTTAGATACATAAATATAGAATTGAGTGGTTGCCAATTTCATGATAGACATCACAAGTTTCCCAAATCTTTGTACTATCGACACTGATCAGGGATTCTTACGAGGTCTTCCAGGTCCCCTTTTAGGCGGAAGTTTCTGCATGAGATCCAGGGCCCTGAGGGTCTCCTTCTTCTTATCGGTTTGAGCGCGGAACACCCATTACCCATCCTCTTCGGTTTCAGGTCCTTGAAAACGATGATGGGTGCGCTGTGGACTGTGTCCACCACGAGACATCTCAGGCATCCTTTGTGTTTCCTCCGGGCATCCAGGTGGATGAGGGCTGTATTCTTCATCTATCACCGATTCGATGAATACCTTGTATGTCAGTTTGCGTTTGATGAAAAAGGAAAAGTGGGGGCGAACCCCCTTGATGTGATCACTCTACGGGTGAAATACCGATGACGATGTCCTTGCCCATGACCTCCCAGGACTTCACGTCGGATCCCTGGGGCTCGGCCACGAACGACAGGGTCTTGGCCCTGACCTCGTTGGCGATGTGTTCCTCCCAGGTCCTGAACAGTCCGATGAGGTAGTCGTCGGAGGCGACCTGGCAGTCGACATACTGCTCCACGTTGAGCTTCATGTCCTTGCGCATCTGCTGGATCCTCCTGATGAGCTCCCTTGCGTATCCCTCGGCCTCGATCTCCGGTGTGACGTTGAAGTCGATGAAGATGGTTCCCTCGAGGAACTCCACGGGTTCGATGTCCTTCTCCACGTTGGGGATCTCATCCTTTCCGAGGTAGACGATCTTCTTCACGTTACCCTGGGCGGCGAGGACCTCGTCGAAGGTCTTCACAGCCTTGTTCACATCCGCATCGTTTCCGCGGACGAAGACCTGCAGCAGAGGCCACCTGAGCTTGGACTTCATCTTGGCCCTCTCGGCGGCGATGATGTCCACGATGTTCTGGATCAGGGCCATGCTGTGCTCCACATCCTCATCGATGAGGTCGGGGTTGCATGTGGGCCAGTCCTCCATGTGGACGGACAGCTTCTTGCCTCCCATGTGCTGGTAGACCTCCTCGGCGATGTGGGGTGCGATGGGTGCGAGCACCAGTGCGGTGTTCATGATCGCGTAGTACAGGGTGAAGTAGGATGCGTTCTTGTCGGCGACCATGTCGTCGTCCTCGGACCAGGACCTGTCCCTGACAAGGCAGACGTACCATCTGGAGAGGTCCTCCATGATGTAGTCCTCCAGCATCCTGGCGAGCTTGTGCAGCTCCCTGGACTCCAGGAACTCGGTGGCGGACCTCTTCATCTTCTCGGTCCTGGAGATCATCCAGCGGTCCTCGTCACGGAGGTGTGCAGAGATGTTCTCGAGGGTGACCTTCTCGGGGTCGAATCCGTCGATGATCATGTAGGTGGATGCGAAGTTGACCACGTTCCAGTAGGTGTTGAGGACCTTCCTGGCGTTCTTGGGTCCGTCCTTCTGGAATGCGGTGTCCTCCCAGGGTGCGTTGCTCTTGATCAGGTAGTACCTGAGGGAGTCCGCTCCGACCTGGTCGATGAGCTCCAGGGGCTCGATGACGTTTCCGAGTGACTTGGACATCTTCTGTCCCTTGGGGTCAAGCACCCATCCGTGCATCATGACTTCGTCGTAGGGTGCGCGGTCGAAGGAGATGACCCCTGCTCCCAGCTGGGAGTAGAACCATCCGCGGGTCTGGTCGTGGGCCTCCACGATGAACCTGGCGGGCCACCACTTCTCGAACTCATCCTTCTTGTGGGGGTATCCCAGCGATGCCCATGCTGCGACTCCGGAGTCGAACCAGACGTCCAGGACGTCGGGGACCCTGTGCATGGTCTTGCCGCACTCGGGACATGTGAACGTGACATTGTCGATCCAAGGCCTGTGGGTGTCCATTCCGTCGGTGTATCCCTCGCCCTCTTTGAGCTCCTCGTACTGTCCGACGACCTTCTTGGCACCGCACTCGCACTCCCAGACGGGCATGGGGATTCCCCAGTACCTCTGACGGGAGATACACCAGTCCCTCGCGCCCTCGACCCAGTTCTTCTCCCTGGACTCTCCTGCCCAGTCGGGGACCCATTTGGCGCGGTCGATCTCGCTCAGCATCTCGTCCTTCACATCGGGGACGCTGACGAACCACTGCCTGGTGTTCCTGTAGATGATGGGGGACTTGCATCTCCAGCAGTGTCCGTACCTGTGCTTGATCTTGCTCTTGTTGTACAGCCTGCCGTTCTCATCCAGGTACTTCATGACGTCATCCGCCACGGTCTTGACCTTCTTGCCGGCCATCATGGGAAACTCATCGGTGTACCTTCCGTTCTCGGCCACGGGGCAGAAGGGCTCGATGCCGTACCTCTTTCCCGTCTCGTAATCATCGGGTCCGTGTCCGGGGGCGGTGTGGACGAGTCCGGTGTTGTCGTTCTCCACGTAGTCGGCGGTCACGACCCTGTAGGTCCACTCGGTCTTGGGAACGGACTCGAGGTCGAACACGGGGACATACTCCAGTCCCTCGAGCTGCTTCCCCTTCATCCTCTCGATGATCTCGAACTTCTCGTATCCGCCCTTCTGCATGACGAACTCGGCCTGGGACTCGAGGATGATGACGTCCTCCTGTTCACCGGTGGTCTTGGACATCCTGACCTTGGCGTAGTCGAAGTCGGGGTGTACGGCGACGGCCATGTTCGCGGCGAGGGTCCACGGGGTGGTGGTCCAGATGAGGAGTGATGCGGAACCGTCCTTCAGGGGGAACCTGACCATGATGGAGGGGTCAGTCTCGTCCCAGTACTCGATCTCCGCCTCGGCGAGGGCGGTCTCACACCTGGGGCACCAGGTGACGACCCTGCTGGCGGGTTTCAGGAGGTTCTTCTCGTAGGCCCTCTGGAGGGTCCACCATGCGGACTCGATGTAGTCCAGTTTGATGGTCTGATAGGGGTGGTCCCAGTCCATCCAGACTCCGAGCTGTTTGAACTGCTCGGTCATGTCCGCGTGGAGTCCGAGTGCGAACTCCTTGCATGTGGTGATGAACTTGTCGATACCGAGCTCCTCGATGTCCTTCTTGGAGTGTACCCCGATGTTCTTCTCGACCTTGACCTCGATGGGGAGTCCGTGCATGTCGAAACCGGGCTGGTCGCGGACGTTGTATCCGTTCATCCTCCAGTACCTGATGAAGATGTCCTTGACGGTCTTGTTCATGGCCGTTCCGAGGTGGATGGCACCGGTGGTGTATGGCGGTCCGTCGACGAAGTAGAAGTTCTCGCCCTTTGACCTCAGTTCCTTGGTCTTCTCGTAGGCGTTCTCGGATCTCCAGTACTCCTGGATCTCCTTCTCGATGCTCTTGGCGTCATAATTGGCACGGATCTGCTTTATCATCGCTGTCCCTCTGATATCAGGTGTTATCTTTCCCTGAACGGGCGACCATCCCGCGGTTCCATATAAACATATGCGCGAGTGGGTTGATGCGGTGACTGAGACGGGTGATCCGCGGTATACTCAGATCCTGTCCGCCTCGTCGACGGATCCGATGTCGATCATCATCGCGGCGCAGAAATCGTTCTTCGTCTGGAAGCATCTGACGTAGAAATCATGGTCTATGCGGGAGTCGTGGACGATCATGTCCTTGCATCCCCCGTTGGCGGCAATGTCCCCGACCTTGATGACGAGATTGTCGCGGATGAACGGGAACACCTTCCTCAGAGGTTCGCCCACGACCAGGCCCGGATCGATCCTCAGGATCTTTCCCGCCTCCCTGCTGCAGAAGCGGATGTACAGCCTCATCATCTGGGGTCCCTCGTGAACCAGTTCCACGATGACGAAGGCCAGGGGCATATGGTCGATTATCGAGAAGCATTCCGTGGGATGTTCTGTGAAGAGGATTTTGCGCTTGTCCCTGAAATTACTGACCATGGCACCGTTGCGGGAGTGCTCGCCGGGTGTG
>JBJEIK010000205.1:0-1600 GCA_051876975.1 Candidatus Methanomethylophilaceae archaeon | reverse complement strand
GTACAAGACCCCGTTCGTCATCGCACTCAACAAGGTCGACACCATCCAGGGATGGATCAGCGAGGAGGGCATGCCCTTCATCCTGTCCGAGAAGGTCCAGCAGGAACACACCCTAGCCGCATTCAACGACAAGCTCTACACCGTCATCGCCCAGCTCGCGGAGGAGGGTATCTCCGCTGACAGGTACGACAGGATCGACGACTTCACCAAGGCAGTCGCCCTGGTCCCGATCAGCGCCAAGGAGGGTGAGGGTGTACCCGATCTTCTTCTGGTTCTCATCGGACTCGCCCAGCGTTTCCTCGAGACACAGCTCGAGAAGGGCGAGGGTCCCGGAAAGGGAACCATCCTGGAGATCAAGGAGGAGCGCGGACTGGGGAAGACATTGGATATGATCCTGTACTCCGGTACCCTGAAGAAGGGTGACACCGTCGCCCTGGGAACCAGGGGGGCTCCCGTGGTCACCAAGGTCAAGGCCATCCTGAAGCCCAAACCGCTCGATGAGATCCGTGATCCCAGGGACAGGTTCGACTCCGTCAAGGAGCTCCATGCCGCCGCCGGAGTCAAGATCTCCTGTCAGAACTGCGAGGGGGTCATCGCCGGTGCGCCCATCCTCGTCGTCAAGGGTCCCAACGATCCCGCCATCCAGACTTTGGTGGAGGAATCGAGCATCAAGATCGAGACCCAGGAGAAGGGTATCACCATCAAGGCAGATGCGATCGGATCCCTGGAGGCCCTGGCGTTCGAGGCCAAGGCCAATGACATCCCCATCAGGAAATACGGTGTGGGTGAGATCACACGCAGGGACATAGTCGAGGCCGCGTATGGAGACAAGAAGAACAGCGTCATCCTGGGATTCAACGTCGGTCTCTCCAAGGATGCCGAGGCCGAGCTCGCCAACCACGAGGACCTCAAGGTGATGACGAACCAGATCGTCTACCAGCTGATCGAGGACTACATGGAGTGGGTCGACGACAGCAAGAAGAAGACCGACACCGACAAGAGGTCCGAGTTCTCGTTCCCCGCCAAGTTCAAGATCCTGCCCAACTGCGTATTCCGCGCGAGCAAGCCCGCCATCGTCGGGGTCAGGGTCCTTGCGGGAAGGATCAGGCCCGGGGAGAACCTCCTGGGCGCGGACGGTCGCGATGCCGGCAGGATCAAGAGCATCCACACCGGAGAGGACACCCTCAAGGAGGCCAAGCAGGGAGACGAGGTCGCCGTCGGTATCGAGGGTGTCACCGTCGGGAGGCAGATCAACGAGGAGGACATCATCTACGTGGACCTCATCGGATCCGCCATCAAGCAGCTTCAGGAACTCGACCTGAACGATGATGAGAGGCTCGCCATGGACGAGACCGTCGCCATCAAGAGGAAAGAGGATCCGTTCTGGGGCATGTGAGGCTTCGGGAAGTTGACCTATTTCACCAAACCCTTTTTCACCCTCGTTTTTGCCATAGCCGACATCTATCCTCTGGTCATATTGCTGGATGTCATAGGTATAATCCTGATTCTGTTCAAGGAGAAGTTCGAACCCCGGACTTTCGTTCTATGGTTGATGATAATCATCGTGCTGCCCGTGGTGGGCTTCGTCATGTATCTGTTG
>JBJEIK010000204.1:0-8878 GCA_051876975.1 Candidatus Methanomethylophilaceae archaeon | reverse complement strand
CGCGTCCTCCTCGGACACGTGGCAGGTGTGGGACTCGAAGAAGTGGATCTCACGGACCCTGATGAAGGGACGGGTCTGCTTGGTCTCGTAGCGGAAGGTGTTGACGATCTGGTATGTCTTCAGGGGGAGGTCCTGATGGGACCTGATCCACAGGGAGAACATGGGGTACATGGCGGTCTCTGATGTGGGCCTGACCACGAGCCTGACGTCGAGCTCGTTGAGTCCGGCGTGGGTGACCCAGTAAACCTCCTCGTCGAATCCCTTGATGTGGTCCTTCTCCTTGGCGAACTGGTCCTCGGGGATCATCAGGGGGAAGCAGACCTCGTCATGGTTCGTGGCGTCGAACTCCTCGCGGATGTAGGTGTCGATCTGCCTCATGATCTTCCATCCGTAGGGTGTCCAGACGTTCATTCCCTTGATGGGGTATCTCTTGTCGGAGAGACCAGCCTTCTCGACGATGTCCAGATACCAGTCTGCGAAGTTGTCCTCTTTCATCGACATATCTCATCCCTTCCTGATGGCGTCGGCGATGATCCCCGCCACGGAGATGTGGGAGACCTCGTTGTCCAGTGTGTTGCAGCAGAGGACGTTGTCCAGGAAGCTGCCGGTGAGCCTCTCGAGTGCATTGTTCACGAAGACACCGTGTGTGCATGCGACGGAGACGCTGACGGCTCCGGCGTCCTTCAGTGCCTGGGCAGCGGCGATGATGGTCCCTCCGGTGGAGATCATGTCGTCCACGATGAGGACCCTCTTGCCGGTGCAGTCCATCTTGGCGGGGGCGATGCGCACGTCCACGCCGGAGAGGCGGGTCTTCTCCAGATGGTCGTACTCGACTCCGAGCCTCTCACCGACGTCCTTGGCACGTCCCGCGGCACCTATGTCGGGTGACAGGACGAGGTCGATCTTGCTATCCTTAAAGTAGTCGGCGATGACGGATGCCGCCTTGAGGTCGATGTGGGGGCAGGAGAAGTGCTCCAGGACGGCCTCCTTGTGGATGTCGATGGTGATGACCCTGTCGCATCCCATGTTGAGGTGGTTGCACATGACCTTTGCGGACTCGGGCTCTCCGGGTTTGAAGACCCTGTCCTGCCTGGCGTATCCGAAGTAGGGGATCACCAGTGTGACGGATTTCGCGCCCATCCTGTGGACCGCGTCCTGCAGAAGGAACATCTCGATGAGGTTGTCGTTGGGATACGTGTTCTGGACGATGATGACGTCGTCATCCAGCTTCTCGCTGTCGATCCTTGTGTAACACTCACCGTCGGGGAACCTTGTGGAAGCTGCCTGAATGTACGCGCATCCGAGGTTAGAGGCCAGTTCCTTGGCCAGGTCCCTGGATGACGACCCGCCTACTATAATCATGATTCCTCGTAACGCATCCCCATTAAAAATATTGTCAGAGAGTCGTCGACCGACACATCAATCTACCCATTGGACGGTGGAGGTCCCATGACCGAGAGGATCGACGTAGTCACCGAGGAGAGGATAGAGAAATACCTGGACATCACCGCGAGGGCACTGGCCAAGATACGCATCGCCGCACCGGCCAAATCGTATAACAGGCGCCTGGCGGACAGCTTCCTCGAGATGGCCAACTGCTACTACTCAGATGCGAAGCACTTCAAGGAATGCGGGGACATCGTCACGGCCTTCGCCGCGGTGAACTACGCACATGCATGGCTGGACTGCGGTGCCAGGATCGGACTCTTCGATGTGGATGGGGACGACGTCCTCTTCACGCTTTTCGAGTGACCTTTATCTCCCTCCCGCTGGAGGAACAGGAGAACGCACGCACGTTCCCCCTCCCCAGCAGGGAGCGGACCCTGTCGATGGGGGCATCGGTGAAGATGCTGTTGCCGAGCATGCACATCCCGGCGTTGTAACCGTCCGCGTTCAGACGCATTATGGCCTTCCTGACGGCGGGACTCTCCAATCCTATCTCGGACGAGAAGCGGTTGGACATACGGAAGAACATCTCCCTCGTGGGATCCTCGAGGAATTCGTCCAGGGCGGAACGTCCGGAATCGCGTATCCTGTTCACAACCAGGCTGTCACCTAGGATGCCCTCGGTCACCATCTTCGGTCCGAGGACGGCCACGGTCAATACCGGGAACTTCATGTCGGCATTCTCCACGAGACCCCTGGGAGGGAAGCCGGCACGAGTCCTGACCGGGATGTCGAGTCCGGCAACTATCGCGGCAACATCACCCATGCCGCCTCCGCCCCTGACCTCCGCCACATGGGCGGCCTCGAAGGCCTTTGTGCGGGAGACACCCACTAGCGATGACGCGGCGATACCTGATGCCAGGGCACCCGACGCACTGGTCCCGAATCCCTGACTCATCGGAAGGTCGTTGTCGATCCAAATGTCGAATCCCCTCCCCGGGGCGATTATGTTCACCGTCATACGGGTGATGTGGGCAGAGGAACTGGAACCGTCGATGTAGATGTTCACCATGTCATCGTCCCTCTCCTCCACGGTTGCGGTGGACCCGAGACTGAGCCTGATGCCCAACCCCCTAGAGCCGGTGCTAAGCGGGTGGAGGGTGGATGATGGTTCGAATATGCACGAGACGTGCCCGGGACAGAACGCGCTTACCTTCATGTCTTCTTCACACAGAAATCCAGGATGGCATCGGACACCTCGGCCTTGGTGCCGGTTATGTCCTTGTCAGAATCCGATGTGACCAGGATCGCAGATGAGGATTTCATCCCCACGACGTCTATGTCGTTGGCGACCACCGCAACCAGACCATACTTGTCGATGCGGGACCTCGCCCTGTCCACCAGCTGCTGGCGTGTCAATCCCGATTCCGCCTTGAAACCGATGACCACATCGCATCTGGAACGGATCATGGGCAGGACCTTGGGGACGGGGTCGAGACCGAGCTCGAATCCGTCATCGCTTGAGATCTTGCCCTCGGTGAACTCATGGGGGGTGAAATCTGCGAGTGCCGCAGGTACCAGGACGATGTCGTGGTCCACTCCCTCGACCATGGTCACAAGATCGGAAACGGTGGCGAAGCGGCAGGTGGGAATGTAATCCGGAAGGTCCACACTGCATCCGCCCATCCACAGCTCCACATCCGCACCCCTCTCGAAGGCACGTTCCGCCAATGCGACGGCCATCATACCCGTGGAACGGTTGGTTATGATCCTCATGGAATCGATGGGTTCCTCGCTGCGTCCTCCGATCACCAGGAGGCGCTTCCCCGCCAGGTAGTTGTTGGAGAGCATCCTGAAGGTCCATGCGACGACCTCGTCCCTGGATGCGACCTTCGCCCTGACGCCGTCGGTGCGTGGACCTATGAAGTGCACGCCCCACGACCTCAGACGGTCCATGTTCTCCTTCACCGCCGGATTCCTGTACATGGACTCGTGCATGGCCGGGGCGATGGCGACGGGTATCCCCGCGCCGAGTGCGACGGTTGCCATGGATGTCACGGTGGTGTCATCGATACCGCAGGCGATCTTGGAGACGGTGTTGGCGGTGGCAGGGTAGATCAGGAACAGGTCGCAGGACAGCGATGAACCCACCATGTCTATGTGCTCGGTCCTCCCCGTGAGCTCCGTGACAGGCCTGTGTCCGCTGGCGAACTCCAGGGAATCAGGCGTGACCAGCTTGGATGCCGCCTCCGTGAGCACCGGATACACATCCGCGCCGTGCCTTATCAGCTCCCTGATCGTGCCGAAGCACTCGGTGGCGGCGATGCTGCCTGTGATCCCCATGACTATGGTCTTGCCCCTGAGACGGGTGCTTTTCTCGCAGAATATCTCCTGAGACGGATGCATCATATGACCTCCCTTATGACAGACATTACCCTGTCGAACACCGTGTCCGGATCCTCGGAGGCATCCACCACCGAGAACCCGTATTCCTCCGCCAAGCGGAGGTAGTTGGAGCGCACCTGCTCCAGGAAGTCTAGTCTCTCGAACTTGCTGACCTCCTCCCCCCTGACCCCGACACGGCGTAGGCTCTCGGAGGGATCGATGTCCAGGAGGATCGTGGCATCCGGCCCGGACGTAAAACGCGAGTTGATGGAGAGGAGCCAATCCCTGTCAGTGCCGTCACCGTCCAGCTTCGCGGATTGATATGCGACGGTGGATGCGAAATAGCGGTCACATAACACTATGGCACCCTCTGACACCCACCTCGCCATCCTCTCGGTGTGGTCGTTGCGGTCCGCCACGAACAATAGGGCCTCCGTCGATTGGGAGATGTCACCCGCCGACCCGGAACGTATGAACGCCCCGATGCCCTCATGGGTGGGCTCGGCTGTGAGGATTACCCCCCTACCCTCCGATTCCAACTGGGATGCGACCCTCCTGCAGACGGTGGACTTCCCCGAACCGTCAACACCTTCGAAAACGATGAATGCGCCTTTCATCAAAACTCGAACACGGTCTCTGACATTAGCCTTTGTGTCGTCAGCAATGTGAACGCAGCAACGACATCACCGTGTCGAGAGACTCCACATCCTTGGAGTAGGGTCTGCATGCGAACGCTATGTCCGCACGGATGCGGTCGTCATAACCCACACCCAGCGAGGAGAGGTTCTCCCTGAGGGTGCCGGCGAGGTTGCCTCCCCTGCGATCCCAGTCCGTCATGATGACGGCCTCCTTCCCGGCCCTCCACACATGCTCCGCGGCCTTCACGGGTCCGCCGCCGCTCTGTACGCAGTAGAATTGGGCGGTGACACCTATCGCCTCCAATGCGGTGATATCCTTGAGGCCCTCCACCAGGATGATATGAGTGTCACGGAGGGCGTTCATCCTGTCGACGGCATCCTCCAGGACCGAGAGCCTCTCCGCATCGTCGGGGGTTCCGTTCACATCGACCCCTCGATGGACTCCATGGCCTTCACCGGATCACCGTAGACGGTCACCGTCTTCTGACGGTTCAGCTGTCCCGAGGTCACCTCGCACTTGAACCCGGTGATCTGACGGAAGGTGTCCTCGACCTCCTTGTTGGCGCGTCCATCCAATGGCGGTGCCTTCACCCTCAGGATCAGGCGCTTCCTCCATTCATCGTAACCCTCCGGTCCGGACCTGTTGGAACGGGGTGAAACCAGGACGTCCACCTCCAGGCTGTCGCCCCTGACCCTGGAAACATCTGAGATCTTCATCGGTACCCCGAACGCCCCTTCACGATATAGGATGAACGCCCGGAGACGGTGATATCCGCAAATCTCGGAACCGTTATCTACAGCCCCGAGGATTGCGCTACGATGAGCCCGGCGTCCGAACCGATGACATTCGATGAGCTGTCTGAACTCTACAGGGTTGAGATGAAGAGCAGTTCCATCACACAGGTCAGGGGAGACCTTTTCCGGGCCATGGCGGAACTCCTCACGAGACTCCGCATCGACTTCGACAAGCAGATGTCGATAGATCCGGAATCGGTCATGTGCGAAGGTGCCAACCAACGCAGGAAGAAGGCCGAGAGGCTGGTGAAGGACATCATGCACATCAGGACCCAGAAGATCTGCCAGATGGCGATCCGCGGGGCACTCGGTGCGGAGAACCAGCTGGATGCGCTCACCACCGAGGAGAGGGACTACTACTCATCCATACAGGAGGAGTCCAAGAGGCATCTGTCGGAGATCGACCGTCTCAGGGGAAGGAGGAACACCGTCGCCACGCACATCGACGAGGTCCCGGAACCGAGGAGGGAGCCGGAGCCCGTGAGGGAGGAACGCCGTGTACCCGAACCGGAACCCGAACCTGTCATCGTGGAGAGGGAACCGGTCCCGGAGCCTGTGGCTGATGATGAGGTACCGCCCGAGATGGACCAGGAAATGTTCGACGAGTTCCCCCCGGAGGAGTCCTTCGACGACATACCCGATGAGCCTCCGATGGAGCCGGAACCCTTCGACGAGCCTTCACCCGTCATCGAACAACCCGCCCCGGTCGAGACCATTCCCGAGGCCCGTGACGACGACCTGACATCCGTGATACTCCGCATACTGGAGGACCTGCCCCCGTTCGTCGGTCCCGACAGGGATTATGAACTCATCAAAGAGGACATCGTGACCATCCCTCGTGTCATGGCGGAGGCACTGGTGAACGGTGGCAAGGCGGAATACGTCAGGCCTACGCCTTGAGTGTCCTCACATCGCACTGGAACTCCATGCAGTCCACCTTGCGACGGTCGATCCCAGTGACGTCTGCCACGGTCTGCCTCGCGATATCGGGCATGTTGTTGGTCTTGCTCAGGTGGGCGAGGAAAAGCTGTGTGCCCTCCCTGAGGTTGCGTTTGACCGCATTGGCGCAGTCGAAGTTGGAAAGATGACCCATCTCCCCGCGGATCCTCTTCTTGAGCATCGCGGGATAGGGGCCGTTTGTGAGCATATCCGGATCGTAGTTGGATTCCAGGATCGCTATGTCCGCCAATGAAAGGGCATGCTCGATCTGGAAGTTCAGTTTCCCCGTATCGGTGGCGAGAAGAACCCTGCCGTTGTCGGTCTCGGTGAAGTAGCAACATGGATCCACGGCATCATGGGATGTGGGCAGGGGTGTGACCTTCATCCCGGCGACCTCGAAGCTTGAGGTCGGGTCCACCGGGATGTATTGTACGTTCCCGAGATTGGACGCCTCGAACGTGGCCACATTAGTCATGATCGGGACCCCGAGCTTCCTGGCGGTGGCACCCGCACCGGAGATGTGGTCGGTGTGCTCATGCGTGACGAGGATGGCCTTGACCGACTCCTTGTCGATTCCTGCAACCTCCATGAGGGACATTATGCGACGACAGCTTATGCCGGCGTCGATCATTATGGCCTCGCCGTCGGATTCGATGACGGTGCAGTTCCCGTCGCTTCCGCTGGCGAGGAGATGCACCTCCAACATGCTCAGACCTTTCTCTTGTAGAGCGCGAAGATGATGTCCCCTCTGGAGATGATACCGATCACAACGCCCTTCTCGACGACGGGCACACGGTTGACCTTCATCTCGATCATAGCCCTGAGGACCTCCATGATGGTGGTGTCAGGGGTGGTCGTGAGGACGGTGCGGGTCATGATGGCGGACACCTCGAGGTTGGAGATCTCCTCGGAGACCTTCTTGAGGATGTCATCGGTCTCGGTGGGCGAGTCCATGGCATAGGTCAGCATGACGGAATCGTGGTTCTCATCGTCCAGAGCGATCTGGTACTTCAGAATGGTGTTGAGAATGTCGTTCTCGCTGAGGATCCCCAGCAGGTGGTTCCTGTTGTCTACCACAGGCGCGCCGGAGATGTTGTCCACGGCGAATTTGATCGCGGCCTTCTTGACAGTGTCCGTAGGCTGCAGCGTGACCAGCTGAGTGGTCATCAGGTCCCTTACCTTCAATTTCGACATCAGACTCCGTATCTGGGAGACCCGATATATTGATTCCTATGGGTGTACGGTGATGCTGGAAGGGATGCTGGAACAAGGTGTGTTTACATCGAGCCATAGGAAACATACTTCGAATCCACAGAAAAGTGTGTCTTTACCTCAGAAAACAAGGATATTCCAAGAATAACTACAAAACAGATAGGATAGTGTTATATAGTGGAAAAGTATCAAGGGATTTTGTCGGGGCCTGTAGCTCAGCTAGGTAGAGCGATGGACTCTTAATCCATCGGCCAAGGGTTCGAATCCCTTCAGGCCCGCCACTATTATTCCCGAGCTAAGAAAAAAGAAGTTTTTTGTGGCGATTCTGTCGTTCGTATGGATTCACACATGCATCTCTCTCGATTTTTGTGTCCAATCACCCGTATCTGTGACCATTATCTACAACAATAAACATCACAAAGACCCTCATGTCATTGTGATTCCGATATGATCCGGACGAGATGATAGATTCCGAGACCTTTGTACAAGAAATCCTATCAGGGGATATCGGAAGGTACAACGACACTTGTACCTCCACCCTTCACGACTATCTGTGAACCTACGATTGCTCGTGCGCACGCATAGTATAATAACCCTCCTCCGTTGTCGCCAATCGATTTCTATGGCCGACGATGACCGCTACGACAAGAAGGATGACAGACCCTCGGACAGGGGGCGCAAAGGACCCCGCAAGGGAGGGTACAGCAAGGGACGTGGCGGCTACAGTGCCGACGGGAAGAAGGATTTCAAACCCCGTGACGGCAGGAAGAGGGACTTCAAGCCCAGAGACAGAGACGGTGATAGGAAGGAATACCGTCCGAGAGAGGGCGGAGACCGCAGGAACGGGGACTTCAAAAGACGCGATGGGGACCGTTCCGGAAACGACAGACAGGGCGGACACGGTCGCGGTGATGGCAAGAGGGATTTCAGACCCCGTGAGGAACGTTCCGAGGAACAACACCCGATGCAGGAGCAGAAGCTCACCATCCCCTCCACCCCTCAGAGGATCCTCTTCAAGGGAGTGGACTGCGAGGTCAACGGAAGGGCGGACCTGGCCATGGTCCTGTACCTCCACGGAGCGGTCATGATGAGCAAGGGCTGCGAGAACAACGCCCTCAAGATGCTCCGCGAGATGGGTTCCGGGGAGTTCAAGACCGTCAGGGGAAGGATCTCCAAGATGTGCTCCGACGACGCGATGATCGAATACGACTATCTCTGTTGGACCATCGACAGCGACTACAACAGGTTGCTCGTGGATTCCGCCGCTGCCGATGGGAATCCGTTGGCCATCTACTGCAGGATACGCCAGGAGGAGATCGATGGGGATGACGAGTGCATAGATGTGTTCGCCTCTGCTGTAGACTCCCATCCCGAGATGGTGGAGGACGGCCTGAAACTCCTGAAGAGGAAGAAGGACTCCGTGAAAGCGGAGGGATACCTCCAGAGGAACGAGGAGAAGAAGAAGCTCAAACAGTCCATACGTTCCATCTTCGTCAAATCCAGGAAAGGGGACAGGGGGTCCG
>JBJEIK010000203.1:0-1621 GCA_051876975.1 Candidatus Methanomethylophilaceae archaeon | reverse complement strand
AGCCGAACGGCGAGAGGAAGGTGGCCATAGTGTTCTACATGTATCCTCCGTCCGACTCCCATGCTGGAAGCGCCGCCGATCTGGACACCTTCGCGAGCGTGAGGGACCTTCTGGCCCGCATGTCCGAGGAGGGATACACCTTGGACTGGGTTCCCGAGACGTCACAGGAGCTGGTGGACAGGATCTTCGAGGGCATCACCAATGATGCGGAATCCTCCGATGACAACAGGCTGCGCAGGGATTCTCTGGATCTCATCGACGGGGACATCTACAACGGATGGTTCTCCGAACTGTCCGAGACCCAGAGGGATTTCATAACAAGGGATTGGGGACAACCTCCGGGCGATGTCCTCACCGTGGACGGGTGCATAGCCGTCCCCGGGATCAGGAACGGCAATGTTGTGTTGAGTTTCCAGCCCTCACGCGGAAGGGACATCCAGGCCACATATCACAATCACAACTGCTCCATCCCACATCAGTACCATTCCTTCTACAAATGGCTGAGACGCTTCTTCGGTGCCGATGCCGTCATACATGTCGGGACGCACGGGACCCTTGAATGGCTTCCCGGAAAGGCGGTGGCCCTGAGCGGGGACTGCAGTCCGGATTTCGTCCTCGATTCCATTCCCAACATCTATCCTTATGTGATAGGGAATCCCGGTGAGGGGACCCAGGCCAAGAGGCGCAGCTATGCCGTACTGGTGGACCACATGATCCCTGCGATGGTCCGTTCGGGGGGTTATTCCGAATTGGACGAGCTGGAAGGGATCGTTCAGAGTTACATGAGGGACTCCCAATCGAACAGGTCGGACCATCTCGAGGGGATCGCGGACACCCTGTTCGACATGGTCAGGCGTATGGATCTCTTGGACGATCTGGCCCTTCCCGAGGATGCCACCCGGGAACAGGTCATCGACATGGTCGATGAGATCTACGATTACGTTGTGGACCTGAAGGGCAACATGATCAAGGACGGATTCCACATCCTGGGAAGGGTCCCGGAAGGGGAGCTGATGGATGAGATGGTCTACTCTCTGACCAGGAACAGGAACGGGGATGTCCCATCCCTGCCCTCCTGTGTCGCCTCCGTCCGCGGGTACGACTACGACTCCCTGAGGGACGACCCGTCAGGATCGGATCCGGACACGGGTGATCTCAAAGGTGCGATCCTGGAATCGATAGAGGAGGAGTCCTTCGACATCATCAGGGCGATGGGTTCCGTCGGCTACGATCCGGAGAAGTCGCGCATGTATGTGGAGGGCAGGTATCCCGATCATTCCCAGTTGGATGCCACTGTGGACCTAATCCTGGATTCGATCCATCCGAACATCCTCCGCATCTCGGAGGAGATGGATTCCATGATGGATGCCATGAAGGGCAGGTACATCAGGCCCGGTCCCTCCGGATGTCCGACCAGGGGACGTGCGGACCTCTTGCCCACGGGCAGGAACTTCTACTCTCTGGATCCGGAGTCCGTCCCCACCCATCCCAGTTGGGACATCGGCAGGAAGATGGCCGATCAGCTGATCCAACGGTATCTCGATGAGAACGGTGCCTATCCCGGAAGTGTCGGGATCACCCTATGGGCCACGGACACCATGAAGACCGGCGGGGACGACAT
>JBJEIK010000202.1:0-1628 GCA_051876975.1 Candidatus Methanomethylophilaceae archaeon | reverse complement strand
TCATGTCATTCCGGTGTGTCAGGATGTACCGGATCGGAGGTCCATCAATGGGCCGTCCCCGTTGGTTTACACATTGTGAACTCTCCGGAGATGATAGAAACGACCGATGAAAGGGAGGATCATGACAGGATTCTGACAAAGATCTCCCCGGCGTTTGATGTAGTTCGTCTCATAGTTGAAATGCCACGTTGAAAACCAATTACGGCCACTGCAATGGCCGATTCGGACTATTATGCGCAGGGTTATTTTACTATAAAAATGTATATACTAATTGAATCATTTTTCTGATACGGGGAATGGGGTGGACCGATAAGGATATGGTCGCATCGAATCCCCTCGGTCCGTGGTTTGCATATTATTATTCTATTAAAATGTATTTTAATATGTAAAAACATACTAATCATGTTTAAACAGAAGTAGGGATAAACATGCTCAGAAGAAAGGCCTATGACATTCTCATGGAATGGAAGGGGAGGGTCCACAAACCCCTGCTTGTGAAGGGTCAGAAGCAGATCGGCAAGACATTCACCATCGAAGCCTTCGCCAGGGCGAATTACCCTCACTTCGTCAGAGTGGACTTCAGTTGTAATGCGGAAGCGGGGGCGGTGTTCTCCGAGGGTCTCTGTGTGGATTCGATCATAAAGGGTCTGGAGTCCCTGTATCCGGATGCGGTATTCGAACCCGGTTCGACACTCATCTTCTTCGATGGGGTACAGGATTGTCTATACGCATATTCCTCCCTGAAGTACTTCGCATTGGATGGAAGGTATGATGTCATCGCCGCCGTGTCCTTCCTCGAGATCGCGTTGAGAAGGAACGATGAGATCCCAGGCCCCTCGGTCCCCGTGGGATACACGGAACACCTGACCATGCATCCTCTTGATTTCGAGGAGTTCCTGTGGGCCAAAGGGGTTGGTGATGACACCATCGCCATGTTGAGGTCTTATATCCATGACAGGGCCCCCATCCCCGAGGACATGCATCCATTCCTTGACTCCTGTTTCAGGGAGTTCATGGTTGTCGGCGGGATGCCCGAGGCTGTCCGGGAGTATATGGACTCCGGGAGAATGGATCGTGTGGTCGGAATCCAGGAACGCCTGTGGGGCGGAATCGAATCCGACATCCGCAGATACAGCACTCCTTACGAGGCTGTCAAGACCATGGGATGTCTCAACTCCATCCCTGAACGTTTGGGACAGTCGGACGGGGACTTCATGCAGGGCGATCCCGGGAAAACATGGAGGTATCTGGAGAATCTGGCGTGGATAAGGGATTCGGGCATCGGGAACTTCTGTCACAGGGTCTCTCCGAGAGGAGCATCGTTGTTCGCCAATGAGGAACGCTGCCATTTCAGGATCTACCTCTTCGACACGGGCCTTATGGTATCGAGATTCAGGGATTCCGTCCGTAAGGCGGTGGCCACAGGTGAAAGATGTACCGGCCTCGGCGTCATCGTGGAGAACGTCGTTGCCGAATGCATGGTCAAGTGCGGTATCACGCCGAGATATTACAACAAGAACAAGGGCGACAACAGGATGGAGCCGGATTTCGTTGTGAAGATCGGTCGTGACCTGGCAGTCATGGAGGTAAAGTCCGGGAAGGACCGTGAGGCCCCGTCCCTGTCGAAG
>JBJEIK010000201.1:0-1636 GCA_051876975.1 Candidatus Methanomethylophilaceae archaeon | reverse complement strand
CTTGCAGGATTCTTTGGGCGTATTGCGCATACTTACGGTACTGTTCTTTACGATAGTGACTTTTTATGGGACACTGTGTGTCACGATGTGCCGGTTATACACAGGTACTGTGTAATGATCCTGAGCCAATCGGATATCGAAGGGCCTTCGGAGAAGCTGCTGTTCACACTCTTCAACAGGAAGAGGAGACAATGTGTATCGGTGGTTTGACCGTTGGAAGGCTGTAAATCTGCATGAGTCTGCTTGTTGAGACCAACCATTTTATCGTCGTCGGACCATCCGTCCTCTATGAGGAGCATTCCGATCGGTGTCCAGAGTTTCATCAAGGTCCGTGAATCGGACCTGTACTACGTCGACAAGACGGACCTTATAGATACCATACTCTCGGATGCCGGTACCGAGGTCTTTCTCTACACCCGTCCGAGACGCTTCGGGAAGTCGCTCAACCTCTCAATGTTGGATGCGTACCTCAATCTGGAATATGCGGGCAACACATGGTTCGACGGTTTGGCCATATCCGAGAAACGTCCCGACGATCCGTCGAAGAACAGTATCCCCGTGATAAACCTGGACCTCAAGGACATGGATGTTCGGGATTATAACGGATTCCTGGACCGTATCCGCGTGAAGATCACCGATCTCTACACGCATTTCGATTACCTTCTGGAATCGGACCGTGTGCCGTCAACGTATGCGGACAGGTTCGTCAGGGTGAGGGACGGAACATGCAACGATGCGGAGCTATCATCGTCCATCAAGCATCTGTCCCAGATGCTTGAGATGCATCACGGTGTGAAACCGATCATCCTGATCGACGAATACGACAGCCCTCTGAACTCCAACTACGGGAAGGACTGCCATGGGGACATCCTGCTGTTCCTGAAAGACATGCTGTCCGCTGCATTGAAGGGCAACGACTCCCTCGGTTTCGCTGTCATCACAGGAGTCATGCAGATCTCCAAGGAGAGCATATTCTCGGGACTGAACAACATCTCCGTGAACAACGTCTTCAACACCGAATCAGACGAGATGTTCGGATTCACTCCGGAGGAGGTGATGAAGCTCTGCTCTGATTACAGCCATCCGGAGAAGTTCGATGAGGCCCGCGAGTGGTATGACGGCTACGTCTTCGGCAATGCGGAGATCTACAATCCGTGGAGCGTCCTCAACTATGTCAAATCCAGGTTCAGACCCTCTGACTACTGGGCAGGCACCAGCGGGAACTCCATCATCCCCACCCTGTTATCCATGGCAGACAAGGCCGTGATGGATGACCTGAAGGTCCTGGGTGAGGGGAGATCGATAACACGTGACATCGATGACAGGATATCCTATGCCGACATGACCGATGTCGACGGGATCTACTCCGTCATGGTCATGTCCGGTTACCTCAAGGCGGTCCCCTCTGATGACGGCTACCTTCTGTCGATACCGAACAAGGAGATGTACGGGGTCTTCGGCAAGATGGTCATGGCCCGGTTCGATAGTCCTGTCGTCAGGACCCTGGACAGGTTCTGCAGATCGATCACGAGGAACGATGTCGACGGCATATCCGCCAATCTGTCATCCCTCCTGATGGAGGTCATGAGCTCCCGTGTCCTGGACCACGAGCACTCCTATCAGGCGTTCGTGGCCG
>JBJEIK010000200.1:0-1649 GCA_051876975.1 Candidatus Methanomethylophilaceae archaeon | reverse complement strand
ATTGCAGGTGCTGCAAGAGAAAACTGTGAATGTGGCAATGATGCAATAGAAATAATCAGTAATAGGATATCCGTTGCCCGTAGGTACTAATGGCCACCTATGGTGACCTCCCCTACGGGTCTTATCGGGATGATTGTACATTGCAAACATCCTATTTAAAACTACTTTCTTGAATTTGATATGTTTTAACATAGAAAATGATTGTTCGACGTGTGGCAAGGAAGAACAGAAAAAGGAAGGGTGGGGACGGGACATCCCGCCCCCGGTTGATTATCAGAGTTTGTTCCTGAGGTTCCTCAGGTCCCTGAGCATGATCTTCTGCTCCGCGGACGCGATGATCCTCTTGGTCTTGTTGAACGTGTCGGGGTTCAGGGAGATGCAGTCGATTCCCTGCTCCACCAGGAATTCGGTGAACTCGGGGTACACGGATGGTCCCTGTCCGCAGATGCTGACGAACTTGCCGTTCTCGTGGGCGACCTTGATGAGCTGTGCGATGGCCCTCTTGACACCCTCGTTCCTCTCGTCGAAGTATCCCATGTGTCCGAGGATGTCGGAGTCCCTGTCGCATCCCATGGTGAGCTGGGTGAGGTCGTTGGATCCGATGGAGAACGCATCGCAGTACTTGCAGAACTCATCCGCCATGAAGATGTTCACGGGGATCTCGGCCATGAAGTACAGCTTGAAGTCCTTGCCTCTCCTGAGGCCGACGGACTTCATCATCTCGGTGATCTGCTCAACCTCGTCGATGGTCCTGACGAAGGGCAGCATCATGTTGAGGTTCTTGAATCCGAGCTCGTCCCTGACCTTCTTGATGGCCTTGAGCTCGCACATGAACGCCTCGCGGTAGCTGTCGGAGACGTACCTGGAGCATCCCCTCCATCCGATCATGGGGTTGTCCTCGTTGGGCTCGTAATCGGCTCCGCCCTTCATGTCGTGGTACTCGTTCGTTTTGAAGTCGGATGTCCTGAGGACCACGGGCCTGGGGTAGAACGCCCTGGCGACCTTGGAGATACCATCCGCGAGCTTGTCGATGAGCTCCTGGGCCCTTCCGTCCTCGATGACGGCGCAGGGGTGCTCACCGATGTAGTTGGTGAACAGGAACTCGGACCTCATGAGTCCGACTCCGTCGCACTGGAGCTTGGCGACCTCCTCGGCCTTGGCGGGCATGGACATGTTGACCATGACCTTGGTACCGGTGATGGGAACGTACTCCGCGCAGGTGCATGTTGCGGCGGCTGCCTGCTGTGAGGCCTCTCCCTTCTTGGCGATGATGCCCTTGTACACGGTTCCGGTGGTTCCGTCCACGGTGACATCCATTCCGTCCTTCAGGATCTCCGTCGCATTTCCGGTTCCCACGACGCAGGGGGTTCCGAGCTCCCTGGAGATGATGGCGGCGTGGCAGGTCATCCCACCCTCGTCGGTGACGATTCCCGCGGCCCTGCTCATGGCGGGGACCATGTCGGGCATGGTCATCTTTGTGACCAGGATGTCGCCCTCCTTGATGGTGTCCAGACTCATGTTGGTGTCGTAGATGATGACCTTTCCGGTTGCGAGTCCGGGACTGGCACCCAGTCCGCTGGCGATGATCGCATCGCTGGAGATGTCGGTTCCGACGGACTCGTTCGTGGCAGAGTTACCGGTCGCGGTGA
>JBJEIK010000199.1:0-1650 GCA_051876975.1 Candidatus Methanomethylophilaceae archaeon | reverse complement strand
ATAAATAAATTTTTATAGTAGTTATAAAATTATATTGACGACATGAATGCAGGAGACGACAACCACCATTCGATCCCGGGAGAATCTCTTCTGGATTCCATCAACGATGATTCCATCTGGAATTCCATCATCGAGAGAAAGGAGTCCGTGAATCCCGATGATCCGGACATCGATCTGTTCAGGACGATGTTCGAAGATGACATTTGTCGTTCAATCTGCGATGAGATCTCCCGTTCCGCTCATCGTTTCTCCATACCCCATAAGAAACTGATACCGAAGGGGAGCAGTGGGAAGATGCGCACGGTGTATCAATTCGAGAAGGAGGAGATGGTCGCCCTGAAGATAGTGTCGGACCGCATGACCGCGTACGACCATCTGTTCTCGGACAACCTTTACTCCTTCCGTCGCAGCAGACATGTCGGCGATGCGATCAGGAAACTCCTCCACATGAGGAACCTTGATATGATGTGGGGCTACAAGGCCGACATCCACGACTATTTCAACAGCATCCCGGTGGGACCACTCCTGAGGGATCTCAGAACGGACATCACTGACGACAGGCTCTTCGGACTGTTCGAGTACATCCTCTCCGACGACAGGGTGGAGTTCAGGGGAAACGTGATCGAGGAGAGGAAGGGGGTCATGGCCGGCGTGCCGATCTCCGCGTTCCTGGCGAACTACTACCTCCGCGATGTGGATTCCTTCTTCTCATTGCAGGATTGTGTCTACATGCGCTATGCCGATGACATCCTGATCCTGTCCGATTCCGAGGAGAAGGTGATGGGTTTCAGGAGGATGCTCATCGACATGATCGACAGGAAGGGTCTGGAGATGAATCCGAAGAAAGAACATTTCTTCAGGCCCGGGGAGAGCTTCGAGTTCCTGGGGTTCCAGGTCTCAGAGGGATGCATCGACATCAGTTCCAACACCGTCCGCAAGATGAAGGGCAGGATCCGCAGGTCCGCCAGAAAGATACGCAGATGGATGTTGGAGAAAGACGCTCCTGTTCTGGGGACCGCCCGTGCCCTGATACGTTCCTTCAACAGGACGTTCTACGGATGGGACAGCGGGGAGTTCTCATGGGCCGCATGGTACTTCTCCACCATCACGACCACAAGGAGCCTGCACGAGATCGACCTGTACTGTCAGGATTGGATACGCTACATCGCATCGGGTAGGCACATCAAGAAGAACCATTCCCTTCTCACGTACGATATGATGAGGGATTGCGGATACCGTCCATTGGTATCCGAATACTACAAACCCAGATGAAACCGTTTGGAAGATACCACATGATGACCTGGAGGGGATCTAGCAATAGGTCTGCGTAGGGTGAAGCATGCACCACATGACGGCAGTGCAGACGGCCGGTGTATGTTCAGTCCTGTCTCTCATGCGTGAATCGCCGTCCATTGATGGACTCGCTGACGCTTTCTGTCCATCACTGGACGGCGATTCACTCATTCGTTGAAGTCCCTCCCCTCCGGTCATCGCCCTGTCATATTATCCTGATGTGGGTTTCTCAAGGTTCCTGAGGTATTCTTCCACATTGATGTATCCCACAGGTCCGTCTTTACAAGTCTTTCCACCGTGATTTTCGCAGGTTTTCGAGTTTCTATTCAAAAGTCGATAGCTAACGCTATCGACTTA
>JBJEIK010000198.1:0-9115 GCA_051876975.1 Candidatus Methanomethylophilaceae archaeon | reverse complement strand
CAGCACCCATCTGAGAATACTGTCACTGGAGGTACCGATCCAATAATCCGAGGGGATGAAACCACGCCTGATGTAGCTCATAACACTGAACGGATTGTAGACATCCACATTACCGAAACGATATCCGTCATACCATTCGCGGACCTCCTCGAACTTATCGGAAGCCCCATAGTATCCTAGGAGCTCCCGGACCTCCGGTTCGGTGAAACCGAATCTCTCGCCGGACATGGTCGAGAATGCATCATCGACGATCATGTTGTTCAGACCGGAGAAGAAACCCTGGTGCATGACCCTTGACGTTCCGGTGACATAGGACATCTGGACGTTTTTCTTACCCTTCAGAATATCCGAATAGAGATTGCTCAGAAAGCCAGTAACTCTGGTGCTGACTTCTTTTCCTATAGACCTCGTCAAAGGAGCATCATACTCATCGATCAAAACCACGGCCCTGTTCCCATACTGTGTTCTCAACTCTAAAGCCAAGAGACCGAGAGAGGTCTTCAAAATACGGTCATCATAATCCCCTCTGGTGATTCTCTGATAAGTCTCAAGAAAGAGGGGCGATGTATGGTCATTGATCAGATCTGAATTGTCAACATACGCTTCGGAAATCGCCGACCCGACATCGCTCAGAAAATCATCCCAGGACTCGGCATATACATCCCCGAAATCCAATCTGATGACCGGATAGTTGTTCTTGTACCTCTCATACTCTTTGTATTCCGAGATCTCCAAGCCATCGAACCAATCGTTTCCCTTGTACTTGATGTTGAAGAAAGCATCCAACATGGAGAGGTTCATACTCTTGCCGAAGCGACGAGGTCTGATGAAGAGATACGATCCCGACACCCCATCCGAAAGGATGTCCTTGATCAGGAGACTCTTGTCGACATAGTACTTGTTATCCATACGGATGTTCTGAAACTCGCTCTCTGACGTAGTCACGGTTATCGATGTCATCAAATCACCCCCTCGCTTATCTAACAGGTACCGTGCGGTTATACTAACTGCCGCTGATGATACATGTATGGATGCGCATCCATATAAAGGAATACTACTGGATATCAGTACCCGTTCAGCTTCATGATGAGGGATGCCATGCCGTCTACCAGGGAATGCACACCCTTCATACCGCGGACATCGTCGGAGTACTGGGGTGAGTTCAACGCCCTGATGATCGGCAGGGGGTTGGAACCGCATACAACCATCCTGTTCCTGAGCATGAACCTGACCATCTGGTCGTAGACCAGGTCGGCACCGTCATGTGCGCAGACGGCAACGGCCCCTCCGACCTTGCCGGCGAGACCCTGGTCGCCCTTCTCGAAGACCAGTGCCGCCCTCTCAAGGAAGGTCTGCATGACACTGGGGCAGGCTCCGGCGTAGCTGGGGGCGATCATGAAGATACCGTCCGCTCCACGCAGGGTGTCGAGGAGGTCGTTGAACCCGTCATCCTCGTCCATACATCTACCATCACCGCGGATCTCGCATGTCATGCACACGTTGCAGTTGGTGAACCTGTACTCGTAGAGGTGGATGGCCTCCATCTCTATGCCCTCCCTCTCGAAGAGGTCCTGGACCTCGTTCAGGATGTTGCTGCAGTTTCCGATGGGGCGAGGGCTGCCGTTCAGTGCGATGATCTTCATGTCATCCTGATTCAAAACCGACGATATGAACCCTTGGAAGGGAGACGGGTGAACCCTGCACCCACCGTATGAGAATCGGGAATGGAAGGGATGGGGAGGTCCCCGATCCCGTTTTGGTTGTGTTCCGATCAGTCCAACGTTATGGTGTAGACGGAATCGTAGTCCTGGTGCATGCAGACGACCGCGCTGCAGTTCTTCGTATCGTACACGACACTGTACTGGGTCATGGAGGTGGCCTCGGTACCGGGATCCTGTGCGGCGACGCTCAGGATGTGCATGGCCTGGGACTTGGTCATCTTGGTGATGTAGTCCTCCTCGGTGAAGTCGATGTAGCGCTCCAATGCGCTGACGATACCGGTGAGACGGTGGAATCCGTGACCGAAACCGTACCTGTACTCCTTCACAGTGCTGTCCAGACGGACCACGTTCTCAACGAGGACACCGTCCTTGTAGTAGTCCTCCGCATCGTCGAATCCGGAGTAGAAATTGGAAACCACGTTGACGTCGGTGACGTACATCTTTCCGTAACGCCACTCGAGGACGACGGAGGCTCCGGTGGCATCGGTGACGAAGATGTGGAAGTTCATGCCGAAGGCCCCGGTGATGTTGTACTGCTCGGCGAGGGCGATCGCTTCCTCAACGGATGCACAGCTGTCGAGGATGTAGCGCATCAGCACGGAATGACCGATGGTGGTCTTGCCCTCCTCCTCCTGGTACACGGGCTCCTCGCCCTCCTTGATGTCCAGCTTCAGGATGGAGACGGACACGCCCTTCTCGTTGATCCCGTCCATACACACGTACGGAAGCAGTACCAGGAGCGAGATGTCGGTGGTCTCGTCGTCGAGGACACCGGAACAGAAGGTCCCCTTCTCGTAGTCGAGCCAGTAGGCATCGGCGATACCGATGGACCTGTACTTGCCCTCGGGCTCGCAGTGGATGGCCACGTTCAGACCTGTGATCTCTCCCTCGGGGGTGGTGTGCTTGTAGTCGTAGTTCCTGGCGGTGAGGACGCTGTCCCCGGTCTCGTTCCAGGTGACGAAGGCCGAACATCCCGCGTCGTAGATGCCGAACTCCTTCATGATCTCCAGGAGGGTGGGGTTGTTGTAGTAGTCGTAGTCGCAGTCCATCTCATACATGTAGCCATCCTCGTCGATGCGCTCCAGTGTCTCGAGGGCGGCGTTCATGTCATCCGTCAGCCATTCCGCCTCATGGGGGTTGACGACATCATCGTCATCGGCATCCCCATGGCCCTTCGAGAGACCCAGGTAGCTCACGATGAGGACGATGACGACTATCGCGATGACGGCGAATATTATCTTCTTCTCCAGGAATATTCCTCCTTTCAGATTCTAATAGTATAGTTTGGTAGCGGGTCCTGCATATATTATCACTTGGACGTCACCACTTGACAATAATGATCATCACGGCAGGTATCGACAGGGTGGAGGAGCTTTTCACGGCATCCCGATGTAAAAGGGCGTTGTATTCAGAAAGGAATAATGCACGCCTTTTTTTACATGTTCGCGTTGTGCATTCAGATACGGTGATGACATGACCGAGATGCTGAAAATAGTCGATCTTCACGCCGAGGCCGGTGAGAGGGAGATCCTCAAAGGGGTCAACCTGACGGTCAACGAGGGCGAGACCTGCGTCCTCTTCGGGCCCAACGGATCGGGCAAATCAACCCTTCTTGCCACGATCATGGGGTACAGCACTACCAAGGTCACACAGGGGGAGATCCTGTTCAAGGGACAGGACATCACGGAGATGTCGGTGGACGAGCGTGCGAAGCTCGGTATCGGCATGATGATGCAGAGGCCCCCGAACATCTTCGGGGTCAAACTCGGAGACCTCATCAGGACGACATCCGAGAACGGTGACGCCATCCTGAAGGAGGCTGACAAGTTCAAGATGCAGAACTTCCTGGACAGGGAGGTCAACGTCGGATTCTCCGGAGGGGAGATCAAGAGGTCCGAGCTGCTCCAGCTCACGGCCCAGAAACCGGAGTTCATCCTCTTGGACGAGCCGGAGTCCGGAGTGGACCTGGAGAACATCGACCTGATCGGAAAGAAGGTCCACGACCTGCTCTACGACCAGAAGGGATGCCGCGGGAGCGTCCAGAGACACGTGTCCTCATTGGTCATCACCCACACGGGACAGATCCTGGACTACATCGGAGCTGACATCGCCTACGTCATGAAGGAGGGCAGGATACGCTGCTCCGGAAGGCCCACGGACCTGCTCAAGGACATCAAGGAGAACGGATACGGAGGAGAGTGCGGATCATGCCAGATAATCAATCTGTGAAGGAGGCCCTGAACAAGAAGGGAGCGTACGGTGCCGACCTGGACATCGACCGCTACGAGGAGGGAACGTACGAGCCCGAGCAGGTGGACGATCTCCAGAGCTCCGACTACAGGAAGTACATGGAGAACGTCGGAGTCGTCGCCGACGAGATCAACCGTGCCGGAACACTGATGTTCATCGACAACGGTATGAGCCACTGCAGCGCCAAGCCCCAGGAGGGTCTCGAGATGATGACCACCAAGGAGGCGCTGAAGAAGCACGACGGACTGAAGGACTTCTACTGGAAAGCGATGGACCCCACCAAGGACAAGTACACCGCCAAATCCTACCTCGAGGACTCGGACGGATACTTCATCAGGGTCAAGGCCGGATACCACATCAAGAACCCTGTGCAGACCTGCATGCTCCTGAACAAGGACAAGTCCATCCAGAACCTCCACAACATCATCATCGTGGAGGACGGCGCCACACTGGAGATGATCACCGGATGCTCCACCGCGCACCATGCGAACGATTCCCTGCACGTGGGTGTCTCCGAGATCTTCGTGGGCGACAACGCCAACCTCACGTTCTCCATGATCCACAGCTGGGGCAAGCAGACAGGTGTCAGGCCAAGGACCAACTGCGTCGTGGGAAAGAACTCCAACTACACCAACAACTACGTGATCCTCAACCCCGTCGGAAGCCTCCAGAGCTTCCCCGTGGCCAACCTCGGAGAGAACTCATCCGCCACATACAACACCATGTGCATCGCACACGAGGGTTCAGACATCGACACCGGCGGAATGGTCAACCTCAACGGCAAGAGGGCCAGGGCCGAGATCATGAGCAGGAGCATCTCCATGGGCGGAAAGATGTGCGCCCGCGGACGCCTGGTCGGTAACGCACCCGAAGTCAAGGCACACCTCGAGTGCAGGAGCATCATCCTGAAGGACGGCGGATCCACAGTGGCGGTCCCCGAGCTGGAAGCTCACGTGGCCGATGTGGAGATGACCCATGAGGCCGCCGTCGGAAAGATCGCCAGGGACCAGATCGAGTACCTCATGTCCAGGGGACTCAACGAGGACCAGGCCGTCAGCATGATCGTCAGGGGATTCCTGTCGGGAAGTATCAACGGACTGCCCGAGGCGCTCCAGAAGGAACTGGATGCCGCCATCGAGAAGGCCAACCTCGGGGACTGAGTCCCCAACCAAACCATTTATCATTTCACGATAATTTTTATATGATGTTTATCGATAAAGGATCATGGCAGAGAAAAGTGCTAGGCCCGTTCTGATCACCATCATCGGTGCCATATACGCCATATTCGGAATACTTTACCTCCTGGGAGGGATCATCATCCTCGCCGGTGTGGGATTCCTCTGCGGATGGAGCATCATGTGGTACCTCGGGATCATCTTCGAGGCGCTCGCCATCATACTGGACGCCATGTCGCTCTTCGTGGGGAACTTCTCCGCGGTGATCCCGATCCTGGTCTCCCTGATAATCATCCTGTACCTCTTCAAGCCCAATGTGAAGAGATACTTCCTGGAGTGATCGGGATCGAAACCCTTTCTCCCCCTTTTTCCTCAGATACGGAACTCCGCACCCGTTTCGATGCAGTGGATGACGTTTCCGTCATCGTCACGGAACGATGTGTATGTGCCGAACGGTCCGTGCACAGGTTCCTGTGTGAATATGACTCCCTCATCGATGAGACGGCGGCGGGTGTTGTAGGGGCTGTCCACACCCAGATACAGACCGGTGTCGACACCGACGACGTCACTCCTCCTGAGGATCACCCTGCATCCGTCCCTGCGGAGATAAGCGGCGGAATCATCCGACGACAGGACCTCCATCCCCAGGATGTCCCTGTAGAAACCTATGGAACGGTTCACATCCCTGACCGGTACGGTGCATGCGAAGATGCTTCCCGGCAGCCCCTCGTCTGTGTACTCGAAAAATCCTCCGTGCGGGTCTCCCAACGGCATGACATCCCCATCCCCTGAAGGATATTTCTAGACACTGGTCCTGATCAGTCCTTCGAACGGACTTTCCTGAACACCGTCAGGAGATGGACCGTGACGCACATTCCCACGACCAGGAGCAGGATCCTCTGCCAATCGGCGGTCATGAAGAACGCCATGGTGATGATCAGCACGATCCAGACCATCGCTATACCCTGCAGACGGGTACGCATCGGGATTGTACGCTTCTCCTTCCATGCCCTGACATAATCACCGAAGAACGGACTGTTCACGATCTTCCTGTAGATGCGGGGGTTCCCGGCGAAACAGAAGGCGGCGACTATCACGAAGGGCGTGGTCGGTATCAGGGGGAGGACTATGCCTATGGCCCCGATCGCCAGCATGACAGCTCCGAAGCACTCCAGGGCGACCAGCTTCAGTCCCGACAAACCATTCTGAGCATTGCCTTCGATCCCATCCTCCATGTTCACCCGTCTCCGGGATACACATCGGTATCCATATCCCGAATGACCGAGGAGGTTATTATCGGATAGGTTTCCTATAGGAAACCACATCCACGTGTGACACCCGATGGAATCATCTACATCCGATGCATCCACCCGTCCATGGTCGCCCGCTCCGTCGAAGATGTCCGTGCCTACCGCAGGTGCCCCCTGGCGTACACGCTGGGTGGACTCGTGGGCGAGGACGGTATCACATCGGAAAGATGTCTGGAGATCTGTGTCAGAGAGGCCATCCACGAGGCCGGCAGGAAGAGGATCCTCGGAGAGAAGGTCCTCCTCGACGGATTGTTGGACTCATTCCACGCCGCATGGGACAGGGAATCGAGAAGGATAGCGGGCGATGTCAGGGACATGACCAACCTCGGCGAGAGGTGCATATCCAACTACATGAAGATGATCGACAGGAACGACAGGGACATCGCCTATTCCGGCGTCCACTCCAACCTGCAGCTCCCCGGAGGATTCCTGAGGGTGGAGGTCGACGAGATCTCGGTCCGCGGCTCCGATGTCATACTTTGCGACTACGTCACCAGGACGGACATCCTGTCGAAGGAGGACCTGAAGGACGACATGAAGATGGGGATGGCCGCGGTTTGGGCCATGGAGAACCTTCCCGGAGCCGTCAACATCAACCTGAGATGGAGGTTCCTGATATCCGGACTGGAGGAGGACATGCCTGTGTCCCGCAGGAACCTGGAGGACATGGAGAGGTCCGTGTCGGACACCCTGGCGGAGATGGACACCGAGGAATCCAAGTACCCCAGATGGTCGGAGGACTGCGGGATCTGCATCCACAGGAGGATGTGCCCCCTTTTCATGCACGACGACATCTCCGACTGCCACAACCTGACCCTGGATGAGGGGAGGGGGATGGTGGACGAGTATGTGGAACTGGAGGAGAAGATCCTCGCGTTGAAGCACAGGCAGCAGCTCCTGGAGGCCAAACAGGATGCCGTGGGCAGGAGGTTGGTGGCGTTCGCAGATGCCAACGGGTTCATGGCTGTCACCGGCAAGGACTACAAGGCCCTGATCAAACACGAGAGGAAGGTCGAACTCCCGAAGGACAAGACCGAACTGGTGGCACTGATCCGTGACATAGGGGAATACGAGAGGCTGAGCGGGGTGAACTACTCCAAACTCAGATCGGAGATCCTCAGCGGGAAGGCGGATCCGAGGATAGTCGCCAAGGCGGACATGGTCACCGTGGACAAGGTGTATCTCAGGAAGAGGGACACCTTGCTCCGACGGCGATCATACCTTTCCAAGCAACCAATCAAACAGATTCACGACATCTACGCCCTCGTCTGAACCCAATCCCAGGCGGTCCAGTGTCAATATGGTCTTTCTCCAATTGTCCCTTATACCCTTCAGAGATCTGAACTCCCTGTTACGGGTGTCAGGGGACACCATCGTCAATGTCACCTGATAGTATTCCGTGACACCATCCCTCACAGCCGTGAAATCCACTTCGGAATCCCTGAATGACCCTATACGGACAGTGTATCCGCGTCTTATCAATTCCAGGAAAACGATGTTTTCCACCGGTCTGCTGATGTCAGTACCTTCGGCACCCTTCAATGCTGCATTCCTCATACCAAGGTCAGTTGCATAGTACTTCCCATTCGTCTCGAGAAGCTTCTTCCCAACGATGTCATAAGTATCGGCATGATAGAACAGAAGCGCCTCGGTGAGACCCTCTATGTAGGAATCCGCGGTGTTAGGACTGACGTTCACCTTCTTGGAGATGATGGAATCATTAGTTACATTACCAATGTTGGAATACAGGAAACGAGAGATATCGTTCAGTTTCCTTACACTCCGGAGTTCCTTCCTCTGAAGGACGTCCTTCACAAGGACGGTATTGTACACACCTTCGAGGTAATCCATGCAATACCTTTCTCCTCTCGATGGATCCACTCCTGGAAGTGACCCGTACCTCAGGAATAGATCGAAACTCTTATCCACATCATCGGATGGATGCAACTTCAGATACTCCGAGAATGAAAGCGGAAGCATCGGAATCTCCACATATCTGCCGGAGATGTGCGTGGACAGATCGGATGACAACATCTTGGAATTGGATCCGGTGATGTATAGATCACACATATGCATCGTGCCTATGGCCGCGACACTCAACTCCCACTTATCGACGTTCTGGATCTCATCCAAAAAGAGATAGGTCTGCCTGTCTGTAGGGATCTTGGATAACCATTCATTCAACTCCTGGGAATCAGTTATCTTCTGTCCTTCGGAGGATTCCAGATTGAGATGAAATATGCAATCTCCGGAGACTCCCGATTTCCGGAGTTCCATCATGTACATCTCCAGAAGCGTTGACTTTCCACACCTACGTACACCTGTGATGACCTTGACGACATCATTATCGTTCTTCCCAGAATAGAGAAGGTCCATGTAGTCGTCCCTGCGTATCAACATGATGAATTGAATGGAGTACTTATAGATAAATTTTCATCATAATGAATTTTTTATAAAGATAACAATATATTTTCATCATTATGAAATAATTTTATTTTCTATTCTCAGACAAAACCTAGGATATATATCTGAAAAGAAACTTAATGTATGTTATACGACATATAGAATAATAAGATTTAAATATAATATCAATATACTATGGCTTGTTGCCCTGGTAGTGTAGCGGCCTATCATGAAGCCCTGTCGAGGCTTCGACACG
>JBJEIK010000197.1:0-9183 GCA_051876975.1 Candidatus Methanomethylophilaceae archaeon | reverse complement strand
CACCTCAGAGATTCAGCACATGGTCGACCACATCAGAACCAGAACGGATTCAATGGTTGTATTCTGCGGATCGTCCGTCCCCCTGATGACCAAGATGATCATGAACAATGAAAGCCCCCTCTACGGCAGATTCGCCTTCGTTATTGATCTCGGCCCCCTCGACATTCGGGAAACGCGTGGTTTCCATCCGTCGGTTACGGATGAGGACCTCCTCAAAATCCACCTCATCCTGGGCGGAGTACCGGCATATCATGAGCTGGTCGGGAATTCAGACTACAGGAAAATGTTGGAAGAATACATTCTGAACGAGAACAGCATCTTCGGAACAGACGTCCTCTACGAGATAAGACAGGAACTCGGTACATCTGCGGGTGATGCATTCTCCGTTCTGGAATCGATATCTTCCGGATACAAAGTCTACAAACAGATTGCCGAACGCACGGGGCTGAACGATAACAGACTGTCATCATGCCTCAGAAAACTGATAGACATCCGTGTGATCAGGAAGATGGATTCCATACCTGTTGCTAGGAAAAGCAGCATCTATGTCATCACAGACAGACTGACCTCATTCCATTTCACAATGCAGAGGTACTCCGGCATCACACGGAGCAATGTCGACGCCTATGAGCATCTGAAACCCATGATCTCATCACACCTCGGGAGGGAGTTCGAGGAATACTGCAGGGACCTCATTGTAACGAATTATCCATGCATAGACATGGGCTCCTGGTGGGGACCTATAGCGATCCGGGATGACTACGGCTCCATTATCAAGAATGCCGATGGGAAACCCAAGACAGAGGATGTAAACATAGATGTGGCCGCAATCATCAGAAGGGGACAGGAGAAGATCATCCTGTTCGGTGAGTGCAAATTCACCAACAAGGTGTTGGGATTCACAACACTCAATACCCTGCGTGAGAGGATAGACACGATGAGAGGCGATTACAACGAGAGGTTGGCCCTGTTCTCCCTGTCAGGATTCGATGAAGACCTGGCAGAATACGCCGAGGACAACGGGATCATGCTCTTCGACCTGGACACTCTCGTCGGAAAGAAGGCATGTCCGGAGATCCCCTGACCCGATGGCTCCGGGATCACCTGAAACAGCGTCCGATCTTCGGATGGATGGATCCCATGGCCTCCGCTAGGACCTCCTCCGAAGAGCACATGATCAGTATCCTGTCCCTATCGAAGATCCCATGGTCATATACGGCACCGGCCATCTCGGCCAGGTACATCCCCGGCATGAAATCCCAGATCCTGTTGACGAACCTCACATGGAGGTCTGTGCGACCGCATGCAAGGTAGGCGAAATCGATGCATGCGGCACCCATCACCTTGAACCTGGCGATGTCGTCGTAGCATTCCCCCAGAAGGACAGCCTGGGCCCTCCTGAACGCCTCGGACTTCCTGCTGAAATCGCCCGCGGACAAAATGCACTTCTTCAGGGGCCTCGGATCCGAGACGTGGATAGGTTCCCCGTTGAGGAAGGCACCCTCCTGCGATGCGGTGAACATCTCATCCTGAACAGGAAGGTAGATGGCCGATGCCCTGGGGACACCGTCCTCCATGAACACCGCCTGCATCCCGAAAAGCGGAATCCCGCGTGTGTAGTTCATCGTCCCATCGATGGGGTCGATGGCCCAAGTTCTACCGGTGATGACGGCATCGGGGTTCGTCTCCTCCGATATAACCGTATCTTCGGGGAACGACTCCCTGATCCTAGAGATAATGAGTTCCTCCGCCTTCACATCGGAGCCGGTGACCACATCATATGTTCCGACGATGGTCTCCTTGGACTCCGCTGAACGGTCCCCACCCATCACGATGCGGGAGGCATCCCTCAAAGCCCCGACAATGACGTCCAGTTCCCTCATGGGATCAGTACCTGTTGTCGAAGATGCGGTTGGTCTTCTTCTCGCTTCTGGGAAGGTATCCGAGGTCCACCGCCCTGGGGGTCACAGTGATGTTGATCCTGGACTTGATCCTCTCGACCAGATCCCTCTCGGCAGCGGGCCTCTCCGATTCCGGAAGCTCCGTCTCGAAATAGACTGTGACCATGTCCTTGCCGTTGAGATGGTCGATCATCACCTGGTACTCTCCGGAGGCGGAATCCATCGAGGACAGGACCTCATCGAACTGGGCCGGGAACATGTTGACACCCTTGACCTTCACCATGTCGTCGGTCCTGCCGACGATGATGTCGATCCTGGGGAACCTGGAGCCGCAGGGGCACTCCCCCGGGATGATCCTGGTGAGATCGTGTGTCCTGTATCTGATCAACGGTGCACCCTCCTTCCTGAGGGTGGTGATGACCAGTTCTCCCACGGTGCCGTCCGGAACCGTTTCACCCGTCTTCGGGTCGATGATCTCGAAATAGATGTAATCGTCCCACATGTGGATGCCGTTGCGGTAATCGCAGCTGATACCGATACCGGGGCCGTAGATCTCGGTCAGACCGTAGATGTCGTAGAACTCCACACCGAGGTCGTCGGCGATGCTCTGTCTCATTTTGTCGCCCCAGCGCTCGGACCCTATGACACCCTTGCGGAGACAGATCTGGTCGCTGATACCGCGCTTCTTGATCTCCTCGGCGAGGAGGAGAGCGTAAGATGACGTGGCGCACAGTACGGTGGACTTCAGGTCCACCATCATGCGGAGCTGCTTGTCGGTGTTGCCCGGACCCATCGGCACGGCCATCGCTCCGAGCCTCTCGCATCCGGCCTGGAATCCGATACCGGCTGTCCAGAGACCGTAACCGGGGGTGATCTGTATCCTGTCCCTCTCGGTGATGCCGGCCATCCTGTAGCAACGCTCGAACATGACGGCCCAGTCCTCCACATCCTTCTTGGTGTAGGGTATGACGACAGGAGTTCCCGTGGTACCCGAGGAAGAATGGATCCTGACGATCTCCCTCTCGGGAACGGCCGCCAATCCCAACGGATACGCTGCCCTGAGGTCGCCCTTGTCGGTGAACGGCAGGGTCTCGAAATCCTCCTGTGTCCTTATGGCGGTGAGGTCGACATCCCTGAACTTCTCCGCGTAGAAAGGGCTGCGGTCCTTTATCGATGAGAGCAGGTCGAGGATGATCTCCTTCTGGTACTCGTTCATCCTCATTGCATACCCTCCAGGATCGATGCTGCCTCCTGGCTTCCGCGTATGGCGGCCTTCTGGAGCCATTTCCTGGCGTTCTTCTCGCTCTTGACCATCCCCTCCCCGGAAAGGGACATCTTCCCGAGCATGCACATGGCATCCTCCGATCCGAGGTCGGCGGCCTTTACGAAGAATCTGGATGCCTTATCGGCGTTGGAGGGGACACCCCTTCCATCGAGGTGCATCATGCCCAGCCTGTATCCGGCCTTGGGATATCCACCCTCGAGGCATCTGGTGTAGCATTCGATCGCCTTGGGGTAGTCCGCATCCTTCCCGCGGCCCTCCTCGTTTATGACTCCTACCCTGTATAGGGCCATTATGTTGCCCTCGTCGGCGGCACGGGTGTACCAGTACAGGGCCTTCTCCCAGTCTTGGGGGATGCCCTCCACATCGGAGTACATGAAGCCCAGGTTGAACATGGCCCTGGCGTATCCCAGTTCCGCGGATTTGGTGTAGAGCTCCATGGCCTTGTCGAGGTCGGCCCTCATACCGGCCCCGTGTGCCCTCATGTGACCGAGGTTGCACATGGCCTCGGCGTTGCCCTGGTCGGCGGCGAGTCCGAACCAGCGTGCGGCCTCCCTCCTGTCCTGGGTGACCCCCTCTCCCTTGTAGAAAAGATAGCCCATGGCGACCTGGGCGTCCTGATCGCCCTCGCGGGCTGCCTTGAACACGGTTTCGAATGACATGTCATCTCCTCGATTTCGTCCTGCGGACGTATATCTCCGGGTGGTCTATGTACCTCCCGAGGTAATAGAATGCGGGCAGGAATCCGTTGGATGCGGCCTGGGCGTAGTACTTCATGACCTGGTTCTCATCCTTGGGGAGCTTTCCCTCGTCGTACATCCTGCCCAGGTAGAACTGGGCATCCTCCGAACCCGCACTGGCGGCACGGATGAGGATCTCGAACGCCTTCTTGTCATTGCGTTTGACGTATATCCCGAGATGGTACATCATGCCGATGGTGAACATGGCAACGGGACTTCCCAATCCCGCGGCCCTCTCGTAGTATGAGAAGGCCTTCGCCTCATCGCCCATGTCCAGGCACTCGTCGGCCATCTCCAGGGCGGAGTCCCTTATGTTCGTCTCCTTCTGTGTGTTGCAGGTGGAGAGCTTGTGCATCCTGACGTCCAGGGTGTCCTTGGTCTCACCGTTGAGCCCGGCCATCAGGGACCTCCAGCATATCATGCACTTCTCGTGACCCATGTCGGCACCGAACTTGTACCATCTGCCGGCCTCCACCTCGTTGTGGATGATGCCGTTGAGCCCGTACTCATAGTTCATACCGATCTCCAGGAAGAGCTCGGCATCACCGGTGAGTCCGGTCGATGAGTACCACATCTCGGCCTCGGTCCTGGAACGGGGAACGCCGATCCCGCGGGAATAGCAGTATCCGACCCTGAACTTGGCCATCGACTCCCCACTCTCGGCAGCCCTCCTGAACCATTTGAAGGCCTCCTCCTCGTCCTGTTTGACTATGAACCCCTCGAGATACTCCAGACCCAGGGCGAGCTGCGCCTCCGAGTTCCCCAGTTCGGCGGAGGCGATCAGATGCTCCACATAATGGGAGAGGTCCCTCGGGACGACCTCGCCGTCCCTGTATATCTTGGCCAGCTCCCAATGGGCCCTGGGGCACTTGCCATCGGCGGCCCTCTCGTACCATTTGATGGCCGTGGCGTAGTCCTGCTCCTGTTCCTTGCCCGTGTGATAGTAGTAGGCGACACCGAGGCACGCGTACGGGTCTCCCGCGTTCGCATCGCGATAGATACGGTCCTTCACTTCGCCCTCTCCGTCTTGATCTTGTTGAGGAGGGCCATGGCATCCCTGTCACCCTGCTTCGCGGCGAGGCTCAGGAACTTCTTGGCACGCGGGATGTTGCGGTCCACGTACTTGCCCTCATAGTAAAGCTTGCCCAGGTAGAACTGGGCCTCGAAGTAGCCCTGATCGGAGGATTCATTGAGGTTCCTGAGACCCTCCTTGATGTCCTGCTCCACACCGGAGCCGGTGATCTGGAGCATTCCCAGGAAGGCCTTCGCGGCGGGATGACCCTGGTCCGCCGCCTGGTCGAACCAGACCGCGGCCTCCTTGAGGTCCTTCTCCATACCGCGTCCCTCGTAGCAGAAGCATCCGAGGCAGTACTGCGAGTTGACCTCTCCCATCTCGGCGGCCTCCCTGAACCATTTGAGGGCCATCTTGTCGTCCTGTTCGTAGTAGAATCCGTTCCCGTACATGCATGCCAATGCGTACTGGGCGTATCCGTTACACCTGTTTGCGGCAACTGTGAACCAATGTGCCGCCTTCTCGAGGTCCTTGGGGATGACCTGTCCTTCGAAGGACATGTTGGCGAAATCCACCATCGCCTGCTGGAATCCACCCTCGGCGGCCTTCTCAAGCCATTTGACGGCAACGGAAGGGTTCCTCTTGACCCCCTGTCCGTAGGCGCTCATCATACCGATCTGGTAGGCGGCCTCCGCATGTCCCTGCTCGGCGGCCTTTAGGAAGAGCTGTGCGGCCTCCCTCTCGTTTGTATACTTGATGCGGGGGGTGGAGTATATGCATGCCAGCGCGAATTGAGCCTCCATATCACCTGCATCGGCACCCATCCTGTACCACTGGACGGCGCTCTTGAGGTCGGGCTCGGTGTCGCAGAGTCCCTGATCATACATCTGTCCCATGTGATACATCGCGGAACCACTGCCGTTGTCGGCCGCCCTCTTCATCCAGTAGACGGCCTTCTCCTTGTCCTTACGCACTCCCTTCCCCATCAGGAACATGAATCCGATGGTGTCCTGCGCGACAGCATCGTCGCACTCGGCACATGCCGTATAGAATCTTATGGCCTCGGCATGGTCCTTCTTGACGCATCTCTTGCCGTTATCGTAGAGCTCGAAGAGCTTCCTGGATGCATCGATGTCCTTCTGCTCACCCCTCAACCTCAGGGCAAGCAGCTTCTCCATGACCTCCGGCTCGTTCCTGGAGAACTCCATCGAGACGATGGTCGCCTCCCTGGATCCTCCGGACATCGCCAGACTGAACGTCTCCTCGGCGGTCTTCCTGTCCTCGGCGACCCCGCCCGCACCGTTGTACATGAACAGGGCGTAAAGGTACTGAGCATCCGGATCGCCTTTGGCAGCCCCTTCCTCCGCCGCCTTTGCGGCCTTCACCATGTCGTAATCGGTGGATGAACAATCGAGGAACCTGCGGGCCGGCAGATAGTGGCCCTCCTCAGATACGATGTTTTGGGACATATCGTTCCGCGATGCGCGCGCGATATAAAGGGGTTACCGAACGTCCAGCGTAGTTGTCGGAGTACCTGCCGATTGAACGCTTTACCACCCATGTCTGATTTCAGACAAGTTGGATGGTTGGGTCTCAAACGACCACATACTTCCAGAAAAAGGAGATATCGAGGTCGATACCCTTATTACGGTCATTCCGATTCATCGTTGATGAAACCCAGCCCCGAGACAATGGAGCCCATGGAATGGGCGAAGTTCGTCATCCGCAACAAGAACGAGAAGGCGTATTCGGATGCCTACTCGACGTTCATCAGGGAATCGAGACTGGGCGATCCCGAGGCGGAATACTTCCTCGGACTCATGTACGCGAGGGGACAGGGCGTTCCCAAGGACTACAAGGCGGCCAGAACCTGGTTCGAGAAGGCCTATCTCCAGGACAACCTGAACGCAGCCTACTTCCTCGGGAAGATCTACCAGGTGGGTCTGGGTGTCAACAAGGACATCGTCAGGGCCAAGATGCTCTTCGAAAGGGCCGCGGAGGCCAAGGATGTCAGGGCGGAATACGAACTCGGACTCATCTACTTCCGCAACGACACGGTGCCCCGCAACCTGGAGGAATCCTTCAAATGGCTGAAGATGGCAGCCGAGGGAGGCCACTCCGATGCCCAGTTCGTCCTCGGACAGTTCTACAAGACCGGTTGCGGTGTCGAGAAGGACATCGACAAGGCCGTCGATTACCTCGTCTGCGCAGCCATCAACAGACACACCGGCGCACAGATCCTCCTCGGGAACATGTACAGACTCGGTGACGGGGTGCCTGTGGACAAGGAGGAGTCGGACCGCTGGTACGACATGGCCGAGGGCAAGAGCAACGTCCAACCGGACAAGAGATGATCCTTACCCTGAGACGGGTGATTTCTGCAATGGACACGGAACA
Organism: Candidatus Methanomethylophilaceae archaeon; assembly: GCA_051876975.1. GTDB lineage: Archaea > Thermoplasmatota > Thermoplasmata > Methanomassiliicoccales > Methanomethylophilaceae > Methanoprimaticola. The sequence continues at coordinate 1,851 of JBJEIK010000197.1, read as the reverse complement.
TGACCGTGTATGACATTACGGTCGGTTGATGACCGTGGAGAACGAATGAAGTGGTTTACGGGGTCCGAAGACCCCGTTTGGAGATTCACTTGAGTCCGACGATCCTTCCATCGGGGAGGAGGTCCATCCTCATAGCAGCGGGGACCTTGGGGAGTCCGGGCATGAGGGTGAGGGTTCCGCACACGGGGACGACGAATCCTGCACCGGCGGAGAGCTGAACCTCCCTGACGTTGAGGATCCATCCCTTGGGTGCACCCTTCTTCTTGGAGTCATCGGTCAGGGATGCCTGGGTCTTGGCGATGCACACGGGGAGCTTCCCGTATCCGTCAGCCTCCATTCCTGCGATCGCCTTGTCGGCTGCGGCGGAGTACGTGACACCGTCGGCACCATAGATCTTGGTGGCGACGGTCTCGATCTTCTCCTTGATGGATTTGTCCAGGTCGTAGAGGAAGTGGAAGTCCTTCTTGTCGTTCTCGAGTGCATCGAGGACGGTCTTGGCGAGTTCCTCGGCTCCCTCCCCTCCCTTGATGAACGCGTCGGAGAATGCGACCCTGACACCCTTCTCCTTGCAGTGGTCGCGGACCAGGTCCATCTCCTCCTGGGAGTCGGATGCGAAGTGGTTGATGGACACGACGATCGGGACACCGTACATGGTCATGTTCTCGATGTGCTTGTCCAGGTTGCACAGTCCCTTCTCCAAGGTCTCGAGGGTGAGTGTGGACTCGTCATCGAGTACACCGCCTCCGTGGGTCATTAGGGCCCTGATGGATGCGACGATGACGACGCAGTCGGGGCTCATGCCGGACTGTCTGCAGACGATGTCCATGAACTTCTCCCCTCCGAGGTCGGATGCGAAACCTGCCTCGGTGATGACGTAGTCCCCGAGCTTGAGGGCGGCCTTGGTGGCCAGGATGCTGTTGGTTCCGTGGGCGATGTTCGCGAAGGGGAATCCGTGGACGAAGACGGGCTGACCCTCGAGGGTCTGGACCAGGTTGGGGTTGACAGCATCCTTCAGCAGGACCATCATGGCTCCGACGCACTTGAGGTCCTTGACGGTGACGGGCTTGTTGTCGTAGGTGTATGCGACGACCATCCTCTCGAGCCTGGCACGCAGGTCGTCCCTGTCGGTGGAGAGGGCGAGGATCGCGGAGATCTCGGATGCGGATGTGATGAGGAATCCCATCTCATGGGGCACTCCTCCGAGGATCCTGTCGCGTCCGAGTCCGGTGACGATGTTCCTGAGCTCACGGGCGTTGATGTCCATCGCCTTCTTCAGGACGATCCTGGTGGGGTCGATGTTCAACTCGTTGTCCCTGACAAGCTCGTTGTCGATGATGGCGGACAGCAGGTTGTGCGCAGCTGTGACGGCATGGATGTCCCCGGTGAAGTGGAGATCGATGTCCCACATGGGATAAACCTGGGAGTAGCCTCCTCCGGTCGCCCCTCCCTTGATACCGAATGTGGGTCCGATGGAGGGTTCCCTGAGGGCTCCGACCACGTTCTTGCCGAGACGTCCGAGTCCCTGGATGAGTCCGATGGTCGTGACCGTCTTACCCTCTCCGGCGGGGGTGGGGGTGATGGCGGTGACCATGACTAGCTTTCCGTCCTTCTTGTCCTTCAACCCGTCGAGGCTGTTGAGGGGGACCTTGGCGATGTACTTACCATAGGGGCTGATGTCATCCTCGGAGAGGCCCACTTTGGCGGCGATCTCCTTGATGGGTTTGACATTCGCAGACTCTGCGATTTCGATGTCGGTCATCATGGATTGTTTCTAATTCAGATTCAGATAAAAACCCTACCTTCGGAGGCTACGAAACCCTTATCATAGAGCCGTGCATGCGAATAGGAAAG
>JBJEIK010000196.1:0-1664 GCA_051876975.1 Candidatus Methanomethylophilaceae archaeon | reverse complement strand
CTATGTGGACGACCATATGCTGAAGACCCCCGCCATCGCTGTCGGAGAGGTGAAGAACGAGATCCTCAACATGGCCGAGATCGCCATGGGCAATTTCAACCGCTCATGCGAGATGGTCCTCAGCAGGGACCTTTCCGAAAAGGAGGACTTCACCAGGGTGGAGAAACAGATCAACTTCACAAACAAACAGCTCACCCGCTTCCTCGCTAAGCTGACGAAATGCGACCTCAGTTCCAAGGATGTCGCATATGTCACCACCGCATTCCGCACGATCAACGACATAGAGAGGATCGGAGACTATGCGGAGAACATCGTCGGATACGCGGAGAAGCTGTCATCCTCCGGAGGTTCCTTCTCCGACGATGCCCGCGCCGAAGTGGAGGAGGCACGCTCGCACATCAACAGCCTCTACAAGAAGGCGATCGAGGCATACACCAAATGCGACCGCGAGATCATGAAGGAGGCCCATGCCATCGAACAGGAGATCGATGACATCACCACCCTCATGGCCGAGAAGCACATCGCAAGGCTCAACGAGGGCGTCTGCACGGCCGAGGTCGGTGCCGAGTACCTCGCATTGGCATCCGACATGGAGAGGGTCGCGGACCACATCTACAACGTGGCCAAGTCCATCAAGGATGTCGACAAGCCCAAGGTCTGATACAACCAACAGTCCATGGCCCCCGTACCATGGACTTCAACCGCCTTCCACCATCACCCTTCTCTTCTTCCGGTCACAGAACCGTGATTTACCAGCATCACCGCAACCAGGATGGCGGCTATCCCCAGTACGGATTCCAGCGACACCGACTCTGAGTAGAAGATGAAACCGACCACGGTGGCCGCCATAGGCTCCACATAGGTGATGATGGATGCCATGCCGACCTCGATCTTCCCGACCGCGTAATTGTACAATCCGAATGGAAGCAGGGTCATCAGCAATCCGATGGCGATTATCAGCACGAGCACCCACGGATCGGATGACACCCCTGAGGCAACATCCGGGATGTCACTGAAGGGTATCAGGACGATGCAGCATATCATGGATGTGTAGAACAACATGGTCATGGGACTGACGGAATGTCTCGACAGGTCCTTCGACCCAAGGGTGTAGATGGCGAAGAACAGGCCCGATACCGCACCCAAGGCTAGACCCACGATGTCCAGAGACCCGGGATCACCGATGACCCCTGTGCAAAGGACGCAACCGACGAACGCCACAACCACGGCGACCATCTTCAAGGATGTCATCCTCTCGCCGAACAACGGGACGGATGCCATCACGACAATGAACGGGGCGATGTACTGAAGGACGGTGGACAACGAGAGTGATATCCTCGACATGGCACCGAAGTAACAGGTGGAGTTCAATGCCGTACCGACGATACCTATGATGAGAACGATGATCAGTGTCCTGCGGTCGATACGGAGCTTCTCCTTTTCGAAGACAAACAGGAAGATACCCAGGACGACGGAGACGACGATGTAACGCAGACATGTGATCTGTATCGCTGTTATCCCGTGATCGTTCAGACCGCGGACGAACAATCCGAGGAATCCCCAGGTGATACCGGCGATGAGAGCTGCTGCGATACCTAGGTTCCTGTCACCGGGATTCATCGGGTGATGAACCCTGAATTGCTATATGAAACAACCTGTCTACA
>JBJEIK010000195.1:0-1665 GCA_051876975.1 Candidatus Methanomethylophilaceae archaeon | reverse complement strand
ATGACACTGTCCGAGTACATGTCGAAGGGCAACTACCGTCCCGTCATGGTCTCCGGATCCGACGCATCCGATGAGCCTCCCGACGGGAGGCTCCTGGACAGGATCAGGGAGTTCCGCAACATGGACGACAGGGTCTGCGAGTACATCCCATCCGGTTACAGGACCCCCGACTACGGTAAACTGAAGGGCGGGAAGCTAGACTACTACCTGTTCTGGAGGAACGGGGTCAGGGACGGCAGGTTCACCACCACAGACAGGGGCTACATGTGGCTGTACCTCTGCGAACTGGTGAACGATGATGATCGCAGCAGAGCATTGGACACGGTCATAAAACTGCACGAGGCGTATGGCGACGACGACCGCGAATCACTCATTGGAAGTGTCGCACTGTACATCGCCGACACCGGCGACCTGGACATCCCAAGCACATCGATAAAGGAGAACATGTCCTCAATCGGAAGGGTCCTGCACCAGATGTGCGACGGAAGGGACGGATACATCGACAGGTCCGGATTCGAGATGCTGTCCACCATCGATGGGAAGAGCAGGATACAGGACTTCGACGATGTGTGCACCGAGATCGCCAACAGGTCCCTGAGGGAGCTGAACCACATGGTGGAGGCGAGGAACAGGTCCACCAAGGGCATCTGCGGATACTACAGGCTGGGACCCTTCGACGAGACCCTGAACCCACCTTACAGGATCCCCACCGGAAGGGGAAGGGTGAGGGCGAAGGTCCACAACGCGTTCGACCCGTACTTCATGTCCGACATCAGGGAGCTGATGAAGTACATCGTGACCGTTCGGAAATCAACGGTGAAGAAGACCCGTCCGAGGCCCAACACCAAGACCATCGCGGGGGTGCAGTTCGCACCCGTCGTCAACCAGGTCGCCAAGAAGGTGATATCGGAACTTCCGCCGGATGAGGGGAAGGTCATCAGGAAGGCACCCGTCCGCCTGGACAGGGATGCGGTTGACATGGCCGAGAGGGACCTGAGGGATGTCACCGAGATGATGTCCACCGATGTGGAGGGAAACATCGATGTCGACGAGACGGTGATATCGGAATCCATGACGGAGGGGTCCGACCCATGGCAATCGTTCGCATCTTCACTCACTCAGAAGGAGTCGGATTATCTGACGGATTGCCTAAAATGTTCCGTTATCGTGGACATCCGTCTGGAGGACTCCATCAATGCCAAGGCGATGGACAGCCTGGAGGATACCATCGTGTCCGACGGCAGGATCTTCGACGACTACTCCGAAGACATCAGGATGATCCTCAAGGGGTGAGACCTGCAAAGGTATCAAGTCTGGGATACGGATATCTCACCGTTCACATGTTCATAATAATCAACCCCCGGTCAGTGCTTCTCAAACCCAGATCGGTCTTCCACAAGCAGATCCCCGGTTCGGAACCCATAGAGGACGGTTCCATCGCCGGGGAACACACAGAAAGCATCTCCAAGGCGGTATGAGGATGCGGGACAAGTTCAGCGACGGCCCCAGCAGGGATTTCGAGAAGAACATCAGGGAACATCTCGACGATCATCGGGAGGAATGTCCAGAAACAAGATGCTCCAAACGCGAACCGGACATCTGCGACCTCGATGATGCTCAGCTGGACTGGTACCTGTACTGGCGCGACCTCGTCCTCAACGGAAC
>JBJEIK010000194.1:0-1667 GCA_051876975.1 Candidatus Methanomethylophilaceae archaeon | reverse complement strand
TACAGGCTCGGATCCAAGAGGCTCTGACATGACCGTGAAACTGAAGACGGAGACGGTGATCAGCAAGAGAATCCTGATCGTCACAAACGATTCCACCGTGTTCACGGATAAGAACAAGCTGCGCACGGCATTCGAGATGTTCGAGGGCAGGATGACCGAGGTCAAGAAGCTGGTGGCCCGCCTGGACACCGCGACCAAGGAGAACGGTGACAAGCTCTGCGACGTGTCGTTCGGTGTCATCACCACCAAGTACGGTTTCGTCCCCGGGAACTACAACATCACCGGATACGACTATGTGATGTCCGACAAGGCCGGATACCAGGAGTGCGAGGACAGGAAGCAGTTCGTGGAGCAGGTGTCGTATCTGACCCAGCCCTTCGACAAGACCATCTTCTGCATCCCCAAGGACATGTTCGCCATGTTCCTGGAGGCCGACATGATCAGGGATGGAGCCGTCATAGCCGTGACCAGTCCCGATTTCAAGGAGGAGTGCGAGAAGCGCGGATGGACATTCCTCGAGAGGAAGGGCGCCCGTGTCGGAAACGACAACGCCGACGAGATCGAGAGGATCGTCAGGGAGCTCTGCGCCTGAGACCCTTCAGCTCTTCCTTCACCTCCGCGGGGACGCGGAGGGATTCCCTTATCTTCTGAATCGATTTGTTGTGGGTCCATATCTCCAGACGGTCGGACTCGAGAAGTTCCCTTGTCCTCTCCGGATATTTAACGTAACACACCGATACCGCCCATGCGGCACCCATCCTGTAGTAGTAGCCGGGATTGTCATGGGTGGCGATGTCCTCCAGGAGCTTGTCGACGTGGTCGTCGTCTATGAAGTGGGACATCCTCATGACCACCGACACCCTCATCTTGAATTCATCATCGGTGTCGATGAGTCCGGAGAAGTACTCCCATGCCCTGTCCACCTCCTTCTTGGAGAACTTCCATGAGCTGCAGAATATGTCGCAGGTCGCCCAGTTGTCTATGTACCGGAGGAAGTCATCGGTGAGGGAGATCCTCTCCTCCACATCCATCGCGGCGGTGGCTATCACCAATCCCCTGAGCACCTCCTCCTCGAAGGAGACGGGTGATTCCTCCAGAAAGGACCTCCAGTCGTCCTTCACGATGAGCTTGGCGATCCTCCTGAGTTCGGGTATCCTCACCCCCAGAACCTTCTCCTTCCCGGGCATGAGGCTTCCGGAGAAGTCCGCATATCTCTGTTCCGCGGCGGCTTCCAGCATCGGTCTGTAGTCGATCATGCCATCGACCTCTCGTGGTCGAGGAGGCGCTTCTTCAAAGCCGTGCCCCCGGAATAGCTTCCCAATCCTCCCGATGACGGGACCACCCTGTGGCAGGGGATGACGATCGGCAGCGGGTTCCCGGAGCAGACCGTCCCCACCGCGCGATAGGCCTTGGGCGAACCCGCCATCTCTGCCAACTCCCTGTATGAACGGACCTCCCCGTAGGGGATCTCCATCATCGATTCCATCACCGTCCTGCGGAATCCTGAACCGTCATAGGAGAGCTCCAGGTCGAACTTCCTGCGCTTTCCGGACAGATACTCGTCCAGCTGGGCCGCAGCCTCGGCTATGGCATCGGTCTCACGGTCCTCCATGGACGGCAGGTTGCTGTTCGGCAGGAATATCCCTGTGATGCGACCCTCCCCGTCC
>JBJEIK010000193.1:0-1669 GCA_051876975.1 Candidatus Methanomethylophilaceae archaeon | reverse complement strand
CTTGCCCCTCTCGTACGTTCCTCCGGTCCACCTTATGCCGACACGGGTCTCCTGGTCGTTGGGCGAGGGGAAGGTGAGCATCCTGTTCTCGTAGAAGGTGCGGTTGCTGAAGGCGATGAGGCTCTCGTGCCTGCTGCGGTAGTGCCATTCCAGATAGGTCTCCGGCATGTTCAGCGACAGGCAGTCATCGAGGAAGCTGTCGATGTCCACCATCTCGTCGTCATCCTCCGATTCTATCTTCTTCTGGAAGAAGGAGGTGGGAGGGAGCTGGCGCCTGTCCCCGGCGATGACCGCGTTCTTGGCGCGTCCGAGGGCACCTATGGCCTTGCATGTGGTTATCTGCGAGGATTCGTCGAAGATTACCAGGTCGAACTTGGGGAAGTCCATGGTGATGTACTGTGAGACGGACTGGGGGCTCATCAGCAGGCAGGGACAGATCCTCGGGAGGATGTTGGGTATCTCCTTGAGGAGGGTCCTGATGGATTTCCTGAGGCGGGCGCTGTTGATGGCCTTGTACAGGGTGTTGGTCTCCGTTCCGGGGACGGAGCTGTCCATGTTGCGGGGGATGTTCCTGGAGAGCCTGTGCTTCAGCAGGTTCCTGCTGTAGTTGGTGTATGTGAGGTCCAATTTCCTGAACTGCTCGATCAGGTTCTCGAAGGTGGATGCGTTGAACATCCTCAGTGTCTCCGACTCCTGACGGCAGAGTTCGATCATGGTCCTGTACATGGAACGGTTGACGGATCTGACCATGACCTCCTCGTCGATTCCGGACATGATCGCCTGTTTCGCATCGGGTATGCCGAGGGACGGGAGCAGTCCCGAGTAGTGGTTCCAGTTGGCCCAGTCGTAGATGCCGTCGATGTGGGGCATCAGCCTGTCGCGCATGGCGATGAAGGATTCAGGTGTGGAGATGTCGGTGGACGTCTTCATGAAGTCCCTGGCCTTCTGTGAAGCGGTCCTCCACTGCTCCATGGATGCGAGGTATTCGTCAGCCTTGGGGCGTGCGGACACGATCCTGTCGTACATGGACGGGAGGTCGTGCAGGGGTATGTTGACGGATGCGGCCTCCGATATTGCGGATGTCGCCTGCTTCGAGAGGGATTCAAGTCCCTCCCTGTCCCGGGCGACATCATCCGTACGTGACCTGAAGGATGACAGGAACGACTGCAGCCACCTCACGTCCGGTGATATCGATGATATGATGTTCACCGTGGAGGAGAGCGATTCGAACTTCACGTTGGGGTCCCTCATGTGTGCCCCGGCCCTGTCGAGGAACGCCTTCCTCGCCTTCCCCTTGCCGAAGAATCCGGCGGAGTTGGCGGAAGACCAGTTGTCGGCGACCCTCCATTCACCGTCCAGCTGGTAGACGGAGTCCCTCCATCCTCCGGACACGGTGTCCATGTCAGGTTTCAATCTGATGTATGTGGAGCAGAACCTGTTGATGTCATCGAGGAGACGGGTGATCCCGGAACCGTCGATGTAGTTCCTGGACTGTGCGGTGGATACCATCGGCCTCACCTCGGCGATGAGGTTCATCACATCGGAGACGTTGGATTCGTGGATCCTCGGACCCATCTCCACCCATCCGTTCACCGATGAGAGGATCCTGTCCATCCCGTCCAGCATGTCGTGTGAGAGTCTCGGGACCTCGTTGAGATACGGGTCCTTG
>JBJEIK010000192.1:0-1686 GCA_051876975.1 Candidatus Methanomethylophilaceae archaeon | reverse complement strand
ACCCACAAGACAGTATCCTTGGATAGACTGTTATCCTTTTTGGAATAACCGCTCCCCACCATATTTAAGAAGAAGGATTTTTGTACAACCTCACATTCCCCCGACCCATACGCTCTAAAAAGCGTTAGATTCACTGGGATTCCACGTAAAATCGAAAGGGTGTTCACTCTTGAACGCCTGGAAACAGTGAAATTTCAGGTAAAGGAGACTCACGATGGAGGAATTGAGATTACCATGGAATAACAGGGAGGGTCTGCTCTACGGAGGGGTCATCGCACTGGTGACGTGTATAATCATGTCCACGTTCAACATCGCGAAAACCTTCGGGAAGTTCGACTCCGAGGTCATGCTGACATCCCTGAAATGCCTACCCATACTCTGGGTGATCATCATGTTCCTAACGACGTTCATCGTCGGAAGGATCGCAAACTACGGTGTCAAGCGCTTCACCGAGCCCACCGACGGATTCAACACCAGGATCGTGTTCAACATCATCTTCTGTGTGACGATGATGTCCGCCTGCATGTCCATCATCGGACCCATCGTCGGAATGAGCATAGCGGGACAGCTCCAGATCGCAGAGGTGTTCATGGATTGGCCCTACATATGGCCGACCAACTTCTGTGTCGCATTCTGGGTGGAGATGCTCGTTGCACAACCCTTCGCCAGGATGATCATGAAGAGGATGCACCTCCACAAGATATCCAATAATAACAACGGAGGCGCGTCCAGTGAGTGATCTGATAATCACAATAGCGAGGCAGAATGGAAGCGGTGGAAGGGAGGTAGGAAAGATTCTTGCCGACCTCCTCGGCATCAAATGCTATGACCAGGAGATCTTGGCCGAGGCTGCGAATGAATCCGGGATAAGCCTGCAGGAGATCGAGCAGAAGGAGGAGCGTACATCACGCACCAACATGTTCTTCTACGGAATACCCGCACCCAACCCCGTGTTCGTTGCCCAGTCCAAGGCAATAGAGACGTTGGCTGGGAAGGGATCCTGTGTGTTCGTTGGAAGATGTGCGGACTATGTCCTCCGTGACCGCAGCGACGTCATCAAAGTGTTCGTGAAGGCTCCCATGGAAGCACGTGTCGCACGTTCCAGCAAGAGGAACAACATCTCCGAGAAGGAGGCCTTCGCCAGGGTCAAAGATAAGGACAACGAGAGGGCCCTCTACTACCAGAGATACACCGGCATCGTATGGGGTACCGTGGAGAACTACGATCTTACCGTAGACACCAGTGTCATCGGAGTCGAGAACACCGCCAAACTGATCATCGAGTACGCCCGCATGGCGGGATACGAGATCTGAATCCAAAAAGCCGGCAAACGCCGGCCCTTTTTTTCTGAAAGTGACCGTCGGATACGTCCAGGCGGCCAAACTCGGACGCACCTCGGGTCGACTCCACATCATCACTTGGTTCTTCAACGTTTCCCCGAAGATCGGAGAACAGACAGATAACAAACATATAACAGAGACAGAAGAAAGGTAAGGGGTTTGGGAAGAGGTTTGGGAGGTCGCTTATCCGCCTCCAGAGGGCATGAACTCCGAGATGTCTACCTCCTCGGACTCCTTCTTGACGTCGTCAATCGACTTCATGCTGCCCTCGTAGACGGTCTTGCGTTCCTTGTAGGAGACCTCTATGTACTCTGACGGGTCAGCAGGGATGAGGTAGCCGGCATCG
>JBJEIK010000191.1:0-1690 GCA_051876975.1 Candidatus Methanomethylophilaceae archaeon | reverse complement strand
AGCAGAGAACATGACGGAGAAGGATGCAAGGAAGGAACTCATGAGGAGGGCCAACGAACTCAATCCTACGGTGCACATCGGAAAGGACGGTCTTGACCAGGGACTCTACGACGAGATAACCAACCAGCTCAAGAAGAACCGTCTGATCAAGGTCAAGGTGCTGTCCAACTCGGACGACGGTGCGAAGGAGGCCGCGGCGGCGATAGAGGAGGCCACCGGGGCGGTCGCCGTGGACGTCCGCGGAGGCGTCATAGTGCTGACCGACAGGAGGACCTGGACCTCGCTCTCCCAGAAGAAGTTCTGAGCCGTGATACAATGCTCGACGTCAATGTCATCAGATCGAATCCTGACATGATCAGGACAATGCTTAGGAACAGGAACAAGGACGAGGAGATCCTCGACAGGTTCCTCGCCGCCGACTCCGAGTGGAGGGCGCTCACAGATGAGAACAACCGCCTCAGGAAAGTGAGGAACGAGGTCTCCCTGCAGATCTCCAAGATGCCCAAGGGAGAGGAGAAGGATGCCAGGATCTCCGAGATGCGCGAGGTGTCCGAGAAGGTGAAGGCCAACGACGAGAGGATGGCCGAGCTGGAGGAGATCAGGCAGGACTGCGTCCTGAACATCCCCAACATACCTCATGAATCGGTCCCCATCGGAAAGGACGAGCACGACAACGTCGTGGTCTACGAGAAAGGGGAGAAGAGGGTCTTCGACTTCAAACCGAAGGAGCACTGGGAGATCGCCGAGGACCTGGACATCATCGACTTCGAGAGGGGAACCAAGGTCGCCGGAAGCGGATTCTACTGCCTGAAGGGCGATGGAGCAAGACTCGAGAGGGCACTGATCAACTACTTCCTGGACACCCACCAGGACCAGGGATACACCGAGCTGTTCCCTCCGGTGGTCGTCAACAAGAACGCCGTCATCGGAACCGGACAGTACCCCAACCTCAAGGACGACATGTACTACCTCGAGAGGGACGACATGTTCCTGAACCCCACCGCAGAGGTCCCCATCACCAACCTGCTCCAGGACGAGATCCTCGAGAAGGAGCAGCTGCCCATCTACTACACCGCTTACCTCCCCTCATTCAGGAGGGAGGTCGGAAAGCACGCCGACACCAAGGGAATCATCAGGGTCCACGAGTTCAACAAGGTCGAGATGGTCAACTTCGTCCTGCCCGAGAACTCATACGCCAGGTTGGAGGAGCTGAGGCAGAACGCCGAGGACCTCATCACCGGACTGGGACTCCCCTACAGGGTGCTCCTGCTGTGCACCGGGGACATGAGCTTCTCATGCTCCAAGTGCTACGACCTGGAGCTGTACGCACCCGGAAAGGACGCGTGGCTCGAGGCATCCTCGTGTTCGAACTTCACCGACTTCCAGGCAAGGAGGGCAAGGATCAAGTACAGGCCCGAGCCCCACCTGAAGAGCGAGTTCGTCCACACCCTGAACGGATCCGGTCTCGCACTGCCCAGGACAATGGTCGCCATCCCCGAGAACTACCAGAACAAGGATGGAACCGTCACGATCCCCGAGGTCCTCAGACCCTACATGAGGGGCCAGGAGATCATCGGCAGGCGCTGATGCGAATCATGGGGCGGGCTGTGCCTGCCCCTTCCCTTTTACGATCACCCGTCTTTTGTTTCACATCTTTCCATCTTGTTGGCTCACTCATACCTACAGGAAC
>JBJEIK010000190.1:0-1703 GCA_051876975.1 Candidatus Methanomethylophilaceae archaeon | reverse complement strand
ATCGTGGACGAACTGCTCTCTGGAAAGCCGTTCGCGGACCTTTGAATATTTAAAACATTCCCTAAATCCGCCGGCATCCAGACAGTTGGATGCTGGCGGTAACATTACACATCCTGATTTTCTACGATTGTCGTAGTCGTTCCACGATTTACGTCGATTTCTGGGATATTATTATATCCTTTCCAGCCTGATGTTCAATTCAGAGGTGTATTATGGGCGTAAAGGACCTAGAAGATCTGAAGAAGCTTTCCATGCTTAGATCGCAGATAGACGGAATCTCCGTCGAATCGATAATGTCCGCAGATTTCCCGACAGTCTCCGTCGACGACCGCATCGCAGATGCATTGGCGGTCATGAAGCAGAGCAACTATCAGGATGTCCCGGTCGTGGACGGCACTGAGTTCGTCGGCATGGTGAGTTACGCTTCGATCCTCAGGAAGAAGAGCGTCACGCTCGATGCCAAGGTCAAGAACCTGGTACGCAACCTCCCGACCGTGACCAAGGACATGGAGATCACCAAGATCGCAGAGATGATGGTCTCCAGCAACTGCAGGCAGCTCCCGATCCTCAACGGCAAGAAGGTCGTCGGTGTGATCGAGAGGAACAGGCTGATCGACATCGCCAGGGACATCAAGGCCCTGAAGGAGATCAAGGTCTGGGAGATCATGAGCAACCCCGTGGAGTCCGTGAAGGCCAACGACCTGATGGACGACGCATTGGAGCTTATGATCAGGGAGGACTACAGGACCATCCCCGTGGTCAACGATGCCAACAACGTCATCGGTATCGTCGGAATGAGGGAGATCATCGACAACAACTGGAAGAAGGAGAACAAGACCATCGGCGATCTGGAGAAGAGCGCCAGGTCCCAGATCACAGTGGAGTCCATCGCCACCACCTCGGCGAAGACCATCTCCTGGGACGCCGATGTGGCCGAGGCCGTGGACATCATGGTCGAGAACAGGTTCTCCACACTGCCGGTCATCGAGGGCAAGGACCTTGTGGGAATAATCACCGAGTACGACATCCTGGAGCTCATTTCCGCATGCAGGGAGAGGGACATGCTCTTCGTGCAGATCAGCGGACTGGAGGACGACGAGAAGGATTACGTTGAAGCGATCTACGCCGACATCGAGGCGATGGTTTCCAAGGTCTCCAAGATCTACAAGCCCGAGTCCTTCACCATGCACGTGTCCAGGTACAACGACACCGGCGGGAACTTCAAGTACAGCATCAGCGCGAGGCTGTTCATCAACGGAACCGCCATCATCTCCAAGGAGGTCGGCTGGGACCTCACCAAGACCGCCGCGGACCTCATCACCAAGATGGAGGACCAGGTCGTCAACATGAAGGATTCGAAGGTCACATTCCGCAAGAGGAAGAAGTGATCCCGGAGGGCTCCGGCCCTCCACCCCAAACCCGTTACCATCGTTCTGAAGAGGTTCACCGACGGTCCGTACGACCGCCGGTTGTATGTTCAACAGCAGCTGCAGCAGCAGGATCCGGTGCTCCCCTCTTTCTCCTTCGGCCTCTCATCGCCGCAGTTCGCGAACTTCCCGTAGTGGACCTTCCTGTCCCCGGAGACGGTGAACGCGGAACCATAGCGCGTCTCGGAGACCATGGCCGCGGTGTTGCCGCAGACCCTCATCGGCTCCCCCTTGACGAAGCGGTGGTGGTCGTCCAGGTCGAAGTGGTCGGGGTAT
>JBJEIK010000189.1:0-1717 GCA_051876975.1 Candidatus Methanomethylophilaceae archaeon | reverse complement strand
CAAGGCCGTGACCAATCATTTCGGGATCACGGACGGATTCAAGATGTTCCTCCAGTCCGAGGCCCCTCCGGGGTCTGGTCTCGGAGGTTCCTCCACAGTCATAGTATCCATTATCGCGGCCGTTTGCGAGTGGATCGGCACCAGGATGACCGGTTCCGAGATGGCGCAGCTCGCATATGAGTTGGAACGCGAGGAGATCGGTCTCAAGGGAGGGAAGCAGGATCAGTATGCCGCGGTATTCGGCGGGTTCAATCTCATGAAGTTCGGTGCGAGCGGTGTCGATGTGAACCGTGTCAGGATAACCAACGATACGGTCAACGAGCTGCAGTACCGTTCCCTCATCTGCTACACCGGTACATCACGTGAGTCCGCGAAGATCATCGAGAGTCAGGTGAATTCCTTCAAGAGCGGTCAGAACGAGGAGGCCCTAGACAGGTCCAAGGAGATAGCCGTCGATATGGCACATGCCATGGAGAAGGGTGACATCAACACAGCTGGTGAACTTCTCGATCTCTCCTGGCAGTACAAGAAGCAGTTCTCCAACAAGATCACCAACCCCCAGATAGACGAACTCTACGAGGCTGCCCGCAAGGCCGGTGCCCTCGGAGGGAAGGTGTCCGGAGCGGGAGGTGGTGGTTTCATGTACTTCATATGCAAATACGACCGGAAGTACAATGTCGCCCAGGAACTCCAGAAACACGGTGCCAGGGTATCCGACTTCATGTACGAGCCCAACGGTGTGATCTCCTGGAGGTACCCCAATGAATGATGCTATCGTCGCAGAGCTGAAGAGGAGCGCAGAGACCATTTCGCATATCGACCCCGCCCAGATCAGGGCTGCGGCGGACCTCATCATCGAGTCGTTCAGGAACGGGGGGCAGATCATCTTCATGGGGAACGGCGGTTCATCTGCCGATGCCCAGCACATCGCGGCGGAGTTCTCCGGCAGGTACATGATGGAGCGCCCTGCGCTGCCCAGCATCAGTCTTTCCAACATCGCACCAGTCACCGCCATCGGCAACGACTACTGCTACGATCTCGTCTTCAAGAGACAGATCGAGGCCAATTGCAGGAAGGGTGATGTCGTCGTGGGAATGTCCACCTCGGGAAATTCCAAGAACGTCGTCCTGGCCCTGGAGGCCGCCAAGGAGAGGGGTGCCAAGACCATCTCCTTCACCGGTGACGGCGGTGTCATGAGGGACATGGTCGATTGTCCGGTCGTCATCCCCTCGAAGGAGACACCCCGCATACAGGAGGCGTACCTCTGCGCCAACCACATCATCTGCGGTATCGTCGAGAGGGAGATGTTCGGTCAGTAGGCGGTTTTCGTCGACCGTGACGACACCCTCGCCAAGGACATCCCCTACTGCAGCGATCCGGATGCGTTCGAGGTATACCCCGATGTGCCTGCGGCCATCGGACGTCTCAACGATGCGGGTTTCCTTGTGATAGTGATCACCAACCAGTCCGGACTCGGTCGCGGTTACTTCGATGAGGCCACACTCGCGGCGGTCCACGACAAGATGGTCCGCAGCATAGAGGCCGGGGGTGGACGCATCGATGACATATTCTACTGTCCCCACACCCCGGACGACCACTGCGATTGCAGGAAGCCTGAGATAGGGATGGGCCTGAAGGCCGTCGCCAAGTACGGTATCGATGTGAAACGTTCGTTCATGGTCGGCGATCATGACAAGGATATCGAGTTCGGAAGGCG
>JBJEIK010000188.1:0-1724 GCA_051876975.1 Candidatus Methanomethylophilaceae archaeon | reverse complement strand
GATCGGAACCGTGGAGGATGGAGTCGGGATCGGAAGGATGGTGGAGTGCATGTTCCCCGGAGGTTCCATCACGGGCGCACCCAAGCACGCATCCATGCTGGCCATAGACCAGCTGGAGGACAGCCGGAGGGGATTGTACACCGGATCGATCGGACTGTTCTCGAAGGAGAGGACGGTTATGAACATCACCATAAGGACCATGGTCCACCGTGACGGAATGTACGAAATGGGAATCGGTGGGGGCATTACATATGAATCCGACGCCGATTCGGAGCTCAGGGAGACGGAACAGAAGGGTCTCGCAATGAGGAGGGCATTGAACGATGGAGCACGATGACGGATACTCGTTCGGGATGGGCGTGTTCGAGACCATGCTTGTGAAAGATGGGAGGTGCATCCTCTTCGACAGTCACATGGAACGTCTCAGACACGGGATGGACGTCCTCGGGATGACCAGGGACTTCGACCCCCCCTCTATATTAGATATTATATCGGACGGCCACCTGGACGGAAGGGTCCTCAAGGTGGAGGTGTCACAGAGGAACACCATCATCTCGGACAGGGCGATGACCTACACCGAAGCTGACCACGAAAGGGGGTTCAGACTCGTGACCTCCGAGGTCCTCCGCAACGAGACCTCTCCCCTGACGTACATCAAGAGCTTCAACCACGCGGACTGCATCATGGAGAAGAGGAAGGCGAAATCCCAGGGATATGACGAACCGGTGTTCCTGAACACGAGGGGATCAATCACCGAGGGGGCCACATCCAATATCTTCTTCACAGACGGTGATAGGATAGTCACCCCTTCCATGGACTCCGGGATCCTACCTGGAACGGTCAGGTCCTTCATCATCGAAAACTTCGATGTGGAGGAGACTCACCTGGAGCCGGGTGATATCGCAGATTACACAGGATGCTTCCTGACCAACTCCCTCTTCGGGGTGATGAAGGTGTCATCCTTCGATGATATCACCTTCTCCGACAGGAGGACATCCGATAAGATAAGGGGATTCTACGAGGACGCTGTTCAAAGAGGGCTCTGACGACATCGAAAGGTCCCGATGTAACCCTCCAGGAAGGACAGGACATCGGGATCCACCTCATAATCGTACCATCTGCCGGCGGGGATGGCCCTCACCAATCCTTCCTCCAGAAGGACAGACATATGGTGGGAGAGCGTGGGTTGGGAAATGACCACATATTTGAGGATCTGAAATGAGCACATCCTGTTCTCCCTGAGGATATTCATTATCTGAAGCCGATTGGGGTCCGAAAGGGCGCTCATCATCGCCAGGAACCTCTCGTCGTCCGCCATGGGTGACCGATTGCCATCTGGATAGATGTCAGTTCCCCGGAACGACATCGAAATCCAAGGGCTCCGTCCATATGAGCTTGTCGAGGTCTATGGGGTCCGCCATTGAATCCATGAACGCCGCCGCATACAGAGGATAATGCTCCACACCGTCGTCCGATATGCGGATGTTGGTGTCCTCGAACATCATCCTCCTGTCGACCTTGAAGACGGAAGGAACCTTCGACAGGGACGGAGCCTCACGATCCTTCCCAGACTTCACCTCCATGACTACCAGGTCGCGACCGATCTTCACAACGAAATCCAACTCCATCCTGTTGTCGCCCTTGTTCTTGCTGTAGTATCTAGGTGTGATGCCGCACTTGACCATGCATTCGGCAACGACGTTCTCCACGATGACGCCGAGGCC
>JBJEIK010000187.1:0-9562 GCA_051876975.1 Candidatus Methanomethylophilaceae archaeon | reverse complement strand
ATACATTCTCAGGAGGCTCATCAGGAGGGCCAGCAGATACATGTCCAAACTCGGCATTGAGAAGACCTGCATGAGGGAGATCGCAGAGGTCGTCGTCTCCGAGTACTCCAAGGCATACCCGGAGCTCGAGAGGAACAAGGACTTCATCTACACCAACATCACCGCAGAGGAGGAGAAGTTCCGCGAGACCCTCACAAAGGGACTCAGGAGGTTCAACGAGATGATCGCCGAGAACGGCGACAAGAAGGTCCTGGATGGAGAGATGGTCTTCAGACTCTACGACACCTTCGGATTCCCCGTGGAGCTCACCACCGAGCTCGCCGCCGAGAAGGGACTGCAGGTCGACATGGATGACTTCGAGAAAAGGTTCAAGGCACACCAGGACAACTCCCGTGCCGGTGCCGACCATCAGTTCAAGGGAGGTCTCGCGGACCACAGCGAGGAGACCACCAAGCTGCACACCGCCACACATCTGCTCAACGCTGCCCTCAAGAAGGTCATCAGCCCCGACATCAACCAGAAGGGCTCCAACATCACCGCGGACAGGCTCAGGTTCGACTTCAACCTCGACAGGAAATGCACCCCCGAGGAACTCAAGGAGGTCGAGAGGCTGGTCAACGAGGTTATCAAGGCCGCCGTCCCCGTCGTGTGCGAGGAGATGACCTACGAGGAGGCCAAGGCCCGCAACGCCGTCGGAGTCTTCACGGACAAGTACGGCGAGATGGTCAAGGTCTACACCATCGGGGATTTCTCCTGCGAGATCTGCGGAGGACCCCACGTCAGCAACACATCCGAGCTCCAGGGCTTCAAGATCAAGAAGGAGGAGAGCTCGGCAGCCGGCGTCAGGCGTATCAAGGCCGTCGTCGGAAAGTTCGACTGAACGTTTGAAAACCATACCGCGGCGGGAGATCGTCCCGTCGCACCCCTCCCCCGGTCACAAGGGCCGGAGTGATATTTTACGCCCGGCGGGAAAAGGAGGGAACCGCCGGGCGACCGACCATCATTCGGGGGCGGCCCTGGAGTAGAGGTCCGAGGCCCTCACCGACGATGTGATGAACAGCTTCATCTTCTCGCTGATATCATCGATGAAGACCTCCGGATCGTTGGACCTCATCGCCACCACGCACAGGGAGCATGCCAGTGCATTGACGACCTCCCTGTTGTTGTAATCCCTGTCGGCGAACTCCTTCATGATCGCCCCGAACACATCCTCGAACTCGCGCTCCTTGCTAACTGTCAATCCGTCCTTCATGCAGATCCTTCTGCGGTCACGACCGCATAGGAAACATCCGAGGATGTCGATTTATAAACGAAACCGTGGACGGAAGATGGATGGATGCGGTTTTACGGAATGGTCCGTCCAACATATCCGAGAATGTCCTCCAACCAGCCTCGGACAGGAAACGACCGATCCGGTCACGGGCAAAGGTTATCAATGATTGCGGGACGGGTCCGGTCTGCATCCGATGTCAACACGTGGATGGATTGGAACATCCGACATCCCATCACCGGATATCACCCGTATCCGACGTTCGAACAGTTGGATGTATGCATGTCGTCACAGAGATTGATCGGGAACGGATACATGAGACCGAGTGCAGACAACGATGGAGAAACCCTGATGGAATCAACAAACGAATGGAACAAAATGGTGGACTGGGCGCGATTTGAACGCGCGACTTCTTGCTTGCAAAGCAAGCGATCTTCCAGCTGATCTACCAGCCCACTGGAATCCCCTTATTTACAGGATGAATATAAATCTTTCTATCAGCCCTCTTCTAGTGGCCTCCATGTATGAACATATTTGTTCATGCCGAAAATGGTCGATGAAACATCCCATGACAACCTTTTTACCGAATCCCACATTCGCCCATATATAATCGCGCGCGTAACTAATAGGCGTGCAGATGGCACACATCTCAAATACGAAGAGCATATGATGATGCGTGTTAGCAAGTAGCACGGGGTGAACCCAATGTTTGGAAAGAGCATCAGACTTGAGAGGATTATGGACAGGAATACAGGGAACTGCGTCATCGTTCCCATGGACCACGGCATCTCCATCGGGCCCACCGAGGGACTCATCAACATGAAGAAAGCCGTCGACGACGTCGCCAACGGAGGGGCAACAGCAGTCCTAATGCACAAAGGACTCATCCGCTACAGCCACCGTACCAGCGGAAACGACATCGGACTGATCCTCCACCTGTCTGCATCCACCGACCTGGGAGTCACCAGCAACAGCAAGGTCCTCGTCGCCACCGTCGAGGAGGCCCTGAAGATCGGAGCCGATGCAGTATCCGTCCACATCAACGTCGGTGCCGAGACCGAACCCGAGATGCTCTCCGACCTCGGAAAGATCTCCAAGGACTGCAACGAGTGGGGAATGCCCCTCCTCGTGATGGCCTACCCCCGCGGACCCAAGATCGAGAACTCCTACGACCCCCACGCCGTGGCACACGCCGCAAGGGTCGCAGCAGAGCTCGGTGCGGACATCGTCAAGTGCAGCTACACCGGGGACATCGACTCCTTCAGAGAGGTCGTCAAGGGAACCCTCGCACCCGTCGTCATCGCCGGCGGACCCAAGATGAACTCCGACGACGACATCCTCCAGATGGTCTACGACTCCGTCCAGGCCGGAGGACACGGCGTCTCCATCGGAAGGAACGTCTTCCAGCACAGGAACGTCGAAGCTATGACCCACGCCATCTCCGACATCGTCCTCCGCGGATACACCGTCGAGGAAGCCAAGAAGGACAACCTCGCGTGATAACATGGAAAAGGAACTCTGGATCAGGGCAGACATCCCCGACGACAGGGAGGAGCGCAAGGAGCTCGTCATCTCCGCGCTCGAGTCCGGCGTCGACATCGCACTCGTCAGACCCGAGGACTCCGACTTCGAGGAGTTCGGAAAGGTCAAACTCTACTACAACGACGACGGAAAGGTCTCCGACGGCGTGGAGCTCGTGGAGCTCAGAAGCCCCGAGGACCAGGACCGCGCCATGAACATGGCTGGAAAGGTGAAGGCCGTCATCCTCGACTCGTCCGACTGGACCGTCATCCCCCTCGAGAACCTGATCGCCAAGTTCAGGGACTCCGGCACCAAGGTCCTGGCCTGTGCCGATGACATCGAGCAGGCGAAACTGTACATGCAGACACTGGAGAAGGGTGTCGACGGAGTCGTCATCAACACCACCGACCCCGACAAGATCAGGACCTTCGCCAACATCCTCAGCGGATGCGGGAACATCGACCTGTCGGTCGTCGAGGTCGAGAGCGTCAAGAACATCGAGATGGGCGACCGCGTCTGCGTGGACACCGTCTCCATGATGGTCCCCGGAGAGGGAATGCTCATCGGATCCCAGGCCGCATGCCTGTTCCTGGTCCAGTCCGAGAGCGAGGACAACGGATACGTCGCCGCCAGGCCCTTCAGGGTCAATGCCGGTGCCGTCCACGCCTACGTCCTCGGACCCGAGGGAAGGACCAGATACCTGGCCGAGCTCAAATCGGGAGAACCCCTCGTCCTCGTGGACAAGGACGGTAACATGAGGATGTCCTCCGTCGGAAGGTGCAAGGTGGAGCAGAGGCCCCTGCTGATGCTCACCGCCAAGGCCGGAGATGAAACATACACCACCATCCTCCAGAACGCCGAGACGGTCAAGATGGTCGGACCCGACGGTGCCATCTCCGTGTCCAAGATCAAGAAGGGCGACAGACTCTTCGCGAGGATCGAGACCGGTGGACGCCACTTCGGAATGAAGATCGAAGAGACGATAAGGGAGATCTGATGAAGGTCTGCGCCTCGCTCAGCGGGATGTCCGACCTGGACCTGGCCGGCAACGCCGACATGGTCGAGATCAGGCTGGACCTCCTCGGGGAAGTCCCCGACATCAAGGACAGGGAGCTGCTGGTCACCTATCGCAGCCCCATCGACCTGGGGGTGCTCCCGGAGGGATTCTCCGGTACCATCGACATCGGAGAGGAGCCCAGACCGGACACGCGTCTGAACGTGGTAGCATCCCACCACAACTACGAGTCCACCCCCGATGCGGAACGCATCCGTTCCATACTCGGGGCGATGGACTCGGACATCAGCAAGGGTGCCTTCGCCGTGAACAGGTTCACCGACCTGGTGAGCATCCTGGACGCGGCCAGGTCCATCAGGAAGAGGCACGTCGTCCTCGGGATGGGCGGCCTCGGGACCGTCACACGCATAAGGCAGACCCTGCTGGGAAACGAGTTCTCGTTCGGATACGTGGGCGACCCCACGGCACCCGGACAGCTGAGCGTGGACGAGATGTCCGCGCTCGGCGATGACTGCATGATACTGGGCATCCTCGGGAACCCCCTCTCCAAGAGCAAATCACCCAGGATGCAGAACGCGGCACTCAAGGCCTCCGGGGTCAACGGGATATACCTTCCGTTCGAGGCTCCCGATCTGGAACAGGTCGAGGAGGTGATCCGCGGATACGATATCCGCGGTGTCAACGTGACCATCCCATACAAACAGGAGATCATGGACCACATAGACGTGGTGGACAAGGCCGCATCATCTATAGGGGCTGTGAACACCGTCGTGAACAACAACGGTCGCCTCGAAGGATACAACACGGACGTGGTCGGCATAGATGTCGCACTCGAGAAGGCAGGATTCGAGGCTGAGGACAAGAGGATCCTCGTCATGGGATCCGGAGGTGCGGCGAAGGCATGCATCCACTACATGATGGAGAGGAACTGCGACGTCACCGTCACGGGAAGGAACAGGGAGACCGGAGAGGAGGTCGCCAAGGAGTTCGGAGCGATCTACCGTGCACCCACGTCCGTCTCGGTCATGATGTACGACCTTGTCGTGAACTGCACCCCTGTGGGAATGTACTCGGACGGACCATACCCCATCAACATCTCCGCCATAACCAGGAACCAGGCGGTCTTCGACATGGTCTACGGTTCGGAGACACCGATCGTAAGGGAGGCCCTGGCCAAAGGATGCAGGGTCGCCTACGGAGCCGACATGCTGGCAGGACAGGGAGCGGCATCATTCTCCATGTGGACCGGTGTGAATGATTCCTTCGATGTCATGAGGAGGGAGCTGGATTGAGCATTGGCAGATCCCACGGTGCCATCACCGTGATAAACGCCATGCCCTGCGGGATCGGTGCCACCATCGGGGTGGACCTCTGGACCGAGGCGAGATTCGAAGTGGGAGGGGACTCCCGCGAGGTCGTCATCGCACACGATCCAACCGAGGACACGAACATGGCCCGCATCTGCGTCAGGAGGGCGTATGAGCAGATCGGTATCCCCGAACCCGAGGGATGGACCCTCAGGACGGAATCGGAGATACCCGTTTCCAGGGGACTGAAAAGCTCCAGCACCGCCTGCAACGCGATCCTCAGGGCGGTGATGCAGGAGACCGGTACGGAGATGGACCCCGTGGAACTGATAAGACTCGGTGTCAACTGCGCCAGGGAGGCACACGTCACGGTCACCGGATCCTTCGACGACGCCTGCGGAAGCGGACTCGGAGGACTCGTCATGACGGACAACAGAAAGGACGGGATCGTAGCACAGAGGGACCTGGATGAGTACGATGTGGTCATCCACGTTCCCAGATTCAAGATCAGGAAGACCGGGTTGCCCCTGGACAGACTCCACGAGGTGGCACCCGGGATACAGAAGGCCATCGACATCGCCATGGAGGATCCATTCGGGGCGATGACGATGAACGGACGCATCATATCCGCCGCATCGGACGTTGACAACAGCCTCGCCGAGAAGGCGGTGGCCATGGGTGCGTTGGGTGCGGGGATGTCTGGATCGGGACCCGCAGTGGCCATAGTGGTCCCCAAGGGGGACGGAAGGGGATTCGCGAAGGACCTCGGGATCGAACCCGAGGAGACCATCCTCACCAGAACGAGGTGCGGACAATGACATCCATGAGATTCAGCAAGGGCGAGATGAAGGGCAAGGTGCTGCCCCCTCCATCCAAAAGCCACACCCACAGGGCGTTCTTCCTCGCCTCCATGGCGAAGGGGGAGTCTGCGGTCACACATGCACTCCTGTCGTCGGACACCAAGGCCACGCTGAACGCGTGCCGCATGATGGGCGCCCACACGGATGTTGACGGCAGCACGGTAAGGGTCAGGGGAGGGGACCTGCACGCCCCCGAGGATATAGTGGATGCGGACAACTCCGGAACCACGATGAGGATCTTCGCCGGACTATGCTCCATGTTCGACAGGGAGGTCACCATCACAGGTGATGAATCCCTGAGGAAGAGGCCCATGGGGAAACTCCTGGAGGCCCTGGAGCAGACCGGTACCGTCTGCGGTTCAAGGAACGGATTACCGCCGGTCACGATCAGGGGACCCAACCGTGGAGGCGATGTGCACATCGACGGAAGCGTCAGCTCCCAGTACATCACATCCCTCCTGATGACCTCCCCCATGCTGGCATCGGACTCCAGGATAACGGTCGAGGGCAACATGGTGTCCGCACCGTATCTCGATGTCACCACCCATATGATGCGCCTGTTCGGAGCAGATGCGACCAGGGATGGGAACGTCTTCTCCATCAAAGGGAACACCGGATACAGACCGTACGACTACTGTGTTCCCGCGGACTTCTCCTCTGCGGCCTTCCCCCTCGTGGCAGGGGCCATCGGCGGAGAGGTGACCGTAACGGGAATGGACATGGACGACCCCCAGGGGGACCGCAGGATCGTTGATGTCATAAGGAAGGTCGGTGCGGATGTGACCGTCGACGGCGACGAGGTCACCGCCAGGAAGGAGAAGCTTGTCGGTTGCGAGATCGACATGGGGGAGATCCCCGACCTGTTCCCCATCACTGCCGTGCTGCTCAGCACCGCCGAGGGCGACAGCAGACTGTACGGAGCACCCCAGCTCAAGTTCAAGGAGAGCAACAGGATCGAGACCGTTGTCAACATGATCAACGCGATCGGCGGAGATGCGGAGGCAACTGACGACGGATGCACCATCCATGGAAGGAAACAACTCAAGGGCGGAAGGATCGTCCACAAGGGAGACCACCGCATCATGATGTCCGCGGCAGTGGCATCCTTGGTGTGCGAGGGACCTGTCGAGATGGATGATGTCGAATGTTGCGCCGTGTCATACCCCGACTTCGTGGAACAGATGGACTCACTCGGAATGAAGCACGAGGTCATATGATGTATCAGATCGGAGAGAAACTCACATTCACGCTCTTCGGAAAGAGCCACGGACCATGCATCGGAGGGATACTGTCCGGGATACCGTCCGGATTCCCCATAGACATGGACATGGTGGCCGCCGAGATGGAGCTCAGGAAACCCACCGGAAAGATCGGAACCCCCCGCAGGGAGAAGGACGGTGTGGAGTTCGTCCAGGGTGTAAGGGACGGGGTCACCGACGGGAACCCCATCCTCATGAGGATAGACAACGGGAACACCGACGGCTCCAAGTACATGAAGTTCTACGACACGCCCCGCCCCGGACACGCGGACCTCCCCGCACTGCTGAAGTTCCCGGACCATGACCTGAGGGGAAGCGGACAGTTCTCCGGAAGGCTCACCGCCGCCATCGTGGCCGCAGGTGCCGTGGCCAAGCAGTACATCGGAATCGAGGGGATCCACGTGGATGCGTTCACCAGATCGGTGGGACACGTCCGTGATGAAGAGGTCCGCGATGCCGATGCCGCGCACGCCTCCAGGGGATTCGCCACGCGCGCATGCACATCCGAACTGGATGATGCCATGAGATCGACGATAGAGGCGGCCGGTGCCGACAAGGACAGTGTCGGAGGTGTTGTGGAATGCATCATCACCGGGCTCCCGATCGGATTCGGAGGGATATGGTTCGACGCATTGGACTCCGACCTGGCAAGGGCGATGTTCGGCATCCCGGCGTGCAAAGGTGTGGAGTTCGGTGACGGATTCGATCTCACCCGCATGAGAGGTTCTGAGAGCAACGACGCGTACAGGTACGATGATGGAAGGATCGTCACCGAGACCAACCACATGGGAGGGATCGTCGGAGGAATGTGCGACGGAGCACCTGTGACCTTCCGTGTGGCGTTCAAACCCACACCCTCCATAGGTGTGGAGCAGAGAACGGTCAATCTGAAGACGGAGGAGAACGACACCGTCTCCGTCGAAGGGAGGCACGACCCCTGCATCGTGCCACGTGCGGTCGCGGTCGTGGAGGCCATGGCGGCACTCACGGTAGCAGATCAGATGATGAGGGGATACCGATGGAACTGAACGAGATCAGAGACGAGATCAAGAACATAGACTTCCAGATACTCGAGCTCGCCAAGAGGAGGCTCGAACTGGCCAAGGAGGTCGGAGCCAACAAGGTGAAGACCAACGCGGCAGTAAGGAACCTGGAGGTCGAGAGGAAGGTCATCGACAGATACAGGGGATTCGCACTGGAGAACGGCATGAACCCCGTGTATGCCGAGACGATCTGCAAGATCCTCATGCAGGAGTCCATCGAGGCCCAGGCTGCCCTCCCCAGAAAGGCATCCGTGCTCAGGCACATCGCGATCGTCGGAGGATATGGGAAGATGGGTCGCTGGCTCGCGGACCTCTTCAAACAATCCGGCCACAGGGTGGACATCATCGATCCCTCGGCCGGAAACGGACTCACCCTAGACGACTGCAAATGGGCAGATACCGTCATCGTTTCGGTGCCGATATCCAGGACGGCGGGGATCCTTGAGAAACTGGATACCATATGCGGAGAGGACACACTCATCTTCGACATCGCATCACTGAAGTCCCCGTTCATCGAGAAGCTCAGGAACATGGGTTCCAGAAGGAAAATATGTTCAGTCCACCCCATGTTCGGACCCTCCGCGGGATCGATGTATGACAGGAACCTCTTGGTGTGCAACTGCGGATCCGATTCGGCCGTGGAGGAGGCGATCCAGCTCCTGGGTAACCACGGTGCCAACATCCGCACGATGGAGGTCGAGGAGCACGACAAGTACATGTCCTATGTCCTGGGACTCAGCCACGCGGTGAACATCGCATTCTTCACCGTCCTGGAGAGGAGCGGCATCAGCTACGAGGACATGAAATCCGTTGCATCCACCACCTACTCCAAACTGATGGATTCGAATCAGTCCGTAGCCATGGAGGACCCCTACCTCTACTACGAAATCCAGCACCTGAACGTCAACCGTGACAAGATGCTGAAGGAATTCGGGGA
The DNA here is from genome assembly GCA_051876975.1 of Candidatus Methanomethylophilaceae archaeon. GTDB lineage: Archaea > Thermoplasmatota > Thermoplasmata > Methanomassiliicoccales > Methanomethylophilaceae > Methanoprimaticola. Next base: position 350 of record JBJEIK010000187.1, on the reverse strand, counting down.
CTCCACGAAGGCCGTGGTGGAGGCCGCTCAGGCCGATGACGCCACGGAGTTCAAGAACCTCATGGACAAAGGCCGTGAGTACTTCACATGAAATGACGACCCTCCCGGAGGAGACCGGGAGGGCCCAAACCGTTTCAGTAGAACCTTCTGTAATCATAACGGCCATCCCTTATGCGGGCGACCACTTCCTCACCGACGGCTTCCAGGGCGGATGTTCCGAAGTACCCTGAGACGATCTGCTTGAACCCAATCGATGACATGAGGTTCACGGTGCACCTCGAAAGACCGAAACGTCTGGCGATGAGACCGGATGTGACATGGGTGCATTGGACCTTGTCGTACATGATGTA
>JBJEIK010000186.1:0-9581 GCA_051876975.1 Candidatus Methanomethylophilaceae archaeon | reverse complement strand
CCTGAGACCTCCGCTGGGGAACGATGATGCATCGGGCTCCTGCTGACAGAGAAGCTTTCCGGTGAACTCCTCAATGGACTCACCCTTTCCGTAGGGCTCCGCGAACGAGTCGTGCTTCTCCGCGGTTCCGCCTGTGAGGGGCTGGAACCAGTGGGTGTAGTGGGTTGCCCCCATGTCCATTGCCCAGCGCTTCATTCCGGCCGCCACATGTTCGGCGACCTCCCTGCTGAGGGTGACTCCCTGTTCGATGGACTCGTACACCTTCTGCCTGGTATCGGCAGAGAGGTACTTTCTCATGTTCTTCCTGTTGAATACGTTGCAGCCGTAGTACTCGGAAGTCGCACGAGCAGGAGGGACCGCGACCACGGTCTCCCTGACGAAGGCTTCCTCAACCGCTCTGAACCTGCTGTTGGACATAATCCCGCATTGCACGTTCCCTACTTATAAATCTTCCGAAAATGACGAGATAAAAAATCACTCTATTTCGAATAGATTAGACAAATGTCTAATGAAATTTATCAAATACTGCAGATAAAAACGGTCTGGGGCCCATGTTCGGGACATCGGACCGGTTCCGGAGGTCACGGAGGACGGATGGAGGGGCGGACACCGGATCCACCCGACGTAGGGGTCTCCGGACCATGTGTACATTTGTCTATACGCGAGAGGACGTGCGCGCGAGGAAATCCGTTTTAACAGTGTTGCCACGAAACAACCGAAGAATATCCAATCGCTCTCAAATACTGAGAACGTAGATTCCCGTTTCAGGGAAAGAGATGGCATTCAAGCTCTTCAAGAACGGAGACGATCTCTACAGTCAGGGAGACGACCTAATCAAGAGGGGGGAGTACGCCAAGGCGCGTGACATCCTCCAGAAATCCATAGACAAGGAAGGCGGAGTCGATGATGTCGCTGCCGTCAAGGTGGCACTCATAGACCTCTCGTCACGCCTCACGAACCCCGCGGCCTACAGGAACCTCGAATCGAAACTGAAGGCCGTATCGCAGAAACAACTGGAGTTCGGACTCACCACCTTCGACCGTGACAACCTCATCACGGAATGCGACCTCACCGCTCAGAAGCTGCAGATCATCAGCGGGGCCAACGATGCCTCGTCCAAGAACGATGCCGCACAGAAGCTTCAGGACCTGGCCATAAGATATCAATCAGAGATCGGGGACAGGAACCTGATCGTGCTGGAGATCTTCAAGAACGACACCACGGTCACCGGTATGACCGAGTTCTACAATCTGATGGCGGTGTCCTACGAGTACATGTCCGATGCCGTGGTGTGGGATAATCCCTCGCAGGCGGCCGAGTACCAGCAGATCGCGATGGGATACAGGCAGCAGAACGGCCAGTCTGGCGATGCCAACATGGAGAGGATCAGATCGTACTCCTGCACCAGCAAATGCTGGCTCTGCGGAAGGGTGGCCACGGGAGAGGGCATACACTTCTTCAGCGCACCCGCCGACGTGTCCCCCGCCCTGGACAAGGATGACAACGGCGTGGTCAGATCCAAACCGGAGGGATTCTCGGAGATCTACATCTGCCGTGCCTGCTACTCCGCGGTATCCAACCGTTCCGAGGAGATATCGGTTGGATACTACAACCAAGCGATGGCTGAGATGAGGGCCATGGAGGCCAGACTGCAGGCAGAGATCGCCGCACTTCAGACACAGATCTCGTTCGCAAGGATGAACAGATAAGATGGAACAGATGATGGAACTGAGGTGCAAGTACTGCGGTGCACCGTTGGACAGGGAGCAGATCGAATCCGACTCCCCCTACGTGACCTGTCAGTACTGCGGAACGAGCCAGCAGCGGGTGGACGCCAAGGCGTACATGGAGCAGATGATGGGGCAGATCAAATCATGGATCAGCAAGGCCATCCCCGGAGGCTTCTCCCTGACGCAACAGGAGAACGTGGACCCCATCGCCAGGCACAACATCTACATCAACAACATCAAGCAGTCGATCGAGCTCGAGATCAGGGACTTCCGCTTCGCGCTGAACTCCGTGGTCTCATCACCGCTCATCGTCCTGCCCTTCACAAAAGGGGAGCCGGCGAGGTCCAAGCACTCCTCCTCCGACGTGTTCGAGTTCAATGCGAAGCTCAAGAGCATCGAACCGCTGGCCGTGGACGTCAACGACAGGGCGACCATAACCGAGGCCGAGAACATGTCGATGGCCTACGCGCTGATCGTCAACAACTCGAAGCTCCTGACGGACACCACCCCGGGACGCTTCGCCCTGATGTCCAAGAACTTCAGGGAATCCGCGGATGCCATCGGCAAATGCAAGGACTACGGACCGCTGGTCGGAAGGCTCAACGCCCTCTCCGAGGCATGCACGGCATCGGACATGGTCCTCAACGGAGACCACCTGGGCTGTGTGTCCAAGTCGGAGACGGCCATAGAAATGCTCCAGAAGGCCAAATCGGAGATCCTCAGGAACCCCAAGCTGGCCATGATGATCAGGGCGGTGGACCTCGAGATCGGCCAGGCCAAGACCCTGAAGAGCGTGGCGGAGATGTCCGTCACCGGCACCGGAGGCGATGCCCTCGGAACATTGGAGGTCATGAACAAGCTGGGCAGCCTGAACTATCCGTCCGACAGTTCATGGAACACCCTGCTCAGGAAGAAGGATCGCGACTACGAGTTGTTCAGCTACGTGGAGGGGATAGTCACCGCACGCAGCGAGGGGACCCTCCCGATCTGTCCCGGGGACGGGGACATGCTGTACCCGTTCTGGGATGTGGACCTGAAGTACAACTTCACCACAGGCTCCCTGTTCTCGAAGAAGGTGGTGGAGGTCACCGAGGACATCCTCATACCCGCCACGTTCACCCTCAGCGCCGACGCGCTCAGGAACCCGCGCAAGGGACTTACCGACATATTCTCCGTCGTTCCCGAAAGCTCCATCATGGATAGGATAAAGGGTGATCAGGACAGCATCAGCGGAGGCGCCGGTATCGGAAGGCTGACCGATTCCGCCGCGGACAACAGGCCCGGAACGAGGTCAATAGTTCTCCCCCTGTCCACCAAGACGGAGGCGACCAAACTGGTGGAGGAATACCTCAGGCAGAGCTGCTCCTCCAACTCCAAACTGAAACTCAGCAAGCCGTACGTCAAGAGGCTGATCTACGTCCCATGTCGCATGGGGGTGAACGGGATCTCCCTGCCGAGTGCCTTCGACAGGCTCACACCGGCCGTGCTCTCTGACCCGGCCCTTAACAGCATCATAAAGATATGAGGGATGGAAAAATGACGGAAGAAGGCAAAGGGATGTCCACCAGGACATGGAACGCCATCGCGGCAGGAGTATTCCTGCTTGCGGTCGCGCTGGGCATCCTGATCTACATGTCCACGGGGGATGTGTTCGACACCCTCTGGACGATCCTTATCGTGTTCGGACTGTACGTCGGACTCTCGTCCGTGTTCAAGGACAGGGGCAACGACAACTTCGGGCCCTCCGAGTCGGACGTGAGCCTAGTGGGAGGGGTGATTCTGGCGGGGATCGGTGTATCCGGACTCGTCTACAGCTTCACCTCCGAGGTGCTCTACACAGTCGTCGTGCTCATCGTAATCGTCGCGGTGGCCGGAATCATAATGGCGATCAAGAACAGGAACGTGTGAAGATGGGATTGGACAACACTGTGAAGGACAAGATGAAGGGAGACATGTCCCTTACCGAGAGGATCGCCCTCTACATACCCGGATACAGGGGATACAAGGAGAAGAACCTCCGCCGCGAGCAGGACAGGGCCGTGAGGAACGAGCTGTCCCGCGCCATACAGGGAACGAAATCGGACCTGGCCGAGATCCAGAGGGAGCTCGTGACGAAACCCAAACTGATGCTCGACGTGGAGAGGATCAGGACGAAGGTGGACAGGTACGACGTGGACATCAGGAAGGCCGTGAACGGATACTCGGGATTCCATGATGCCACCAAGATCCTCGAGGCGGACCTGGACAGGCTCGTGGAGTGGGACGCACAGCTCGTCGACGACATACAGCTCATGAGGAGGGCGACCGCCGACCTCCTGGAGAGCGTCGACAACGAGGATGATGTCAAGGCCGAGATCCGCAACCTGGAAAGGGGTGTGGACGGTTTGATAGAAGCTTATCAGAAAAGGGAGTCCGTGATGAGGGGCTTCGAGAACAAGGAGTGATGAATGATGGCAAAGACCAACGTGGTCACCTGGGACTCCCAGGGGCCCGATGACATAATCTACGCTTACGAGCACGACGACCTCAGGACCCTCACATCCGTGACCGTCCCCGAGCACGCCGTGGCAATATTCGCAAGGGACGGCCAGCTCACCGGAGTGCTGGAACCCGGAAGGCACATGATCACCTCCAGCAACATCCCCTGGCTCACCAAGCTCTACAACCTGGCCATGGGATTCAAGGAGACACCGTTCAAGGTGCAGATCATCTTCGTCTCCCTGAAGATCTTCAACGGGAGATGGGGCATCCGCGGTATGATAAAGGCCGCCAAAGGATACGAGGTCCCCATAACCCTGATGGCCAACGGAGACTACCAGTTCAGGATCTCCGACGTGCCGGTGTTCTTCACCCAGGTGCTTGGAGGACTGAAATCATACACCACCGGCGATGTGAACGGCTTCATGAAGGCCTTCATAAACGAGCAGGTGACACAGCAGCTCTCCCAACAGTACTACATGGAGATGCTGAACAACCTGGAGGTGGCATCGACATCCACCAAAGTTCTGATAGAGCAGTACTTCACCCAGAGAGGTATCGAACTCCTCTCGCTGAAGATCGCAGAGGCCAGGACCACCGAGGAGGATCAGAAGAAGGTCTTCGAGTACCTCCAGTTCAGCAGCGCCAACGGAGAGGCGTTCAAGAGGTACGAGGTCATGGACAGGATGGCAGACGCCATCGGAAACTCCGAGGGAGGTGCAGCCATGGGTACCGGAATGCTCCTGTTCCCTCAGATGTACCAACAGCTCCAGCAGCAGCCCATCCAGGGTGTGCAGGCACAGCAGCAGTTCCAACAGCAGCAGCCGAAGGTCCTCTGCCCCTACTGCGGCGGACCCAACGACTACCCCTACAAGTTCTGTGGAAACTGCGGAAAGCCCTCGCCCCAGATGCAGGCACAGCAGGCACCAACCCCACAGCCGGCAGCACCCCAGCCAGCATCGCCCGGAGCGGGAGCCACTCCCGGAATGAGGTTCAACAACTGCCCCTACTGCGGACAGGACATCAGCGGCCTCCCCAAGACCCCCAAGTTCTGCCCCTACTGTGCGGAGCAGCTGTTCTGATCCAGATCACCCGGCTATGATGCCGGGTGCAAACCCCTTTCTTTCTTCTATCACCCGTCTTTTCGATATTCGTATTATTATCAATATATTATTACGAATTTCGTAGATTATTTCTGTTAAACATCTATACATCGACTATAAATAGTAGAAATTCGTAACGTCATCTAGGAGGCAAGTAAAGATCGCTAAACGACAAGTAGCATGGATCTGCGGCGAGAACGGTTCGATGGACTCGGATGCGACGAAGAAAGACTGGTCGATGGACACTTGTCTCTCGTTTGCATGAGATCACCCACCGTTCGCAAGACTCGACGGATGACCGCAACAAACAGGCGATGTCGCCGACCTTATCCCCTCTCGGGGATCGGTACCCGCGGACCGGATTTTTCCTACGACCGGTCCATTCCAGGGTTGTCGATGATGGTGCGATGTACGATACCGCTATCCGTGAACTTTGGCACGGGATAAAGTACAATAAACTCCATGGAGGGCACATGAGCGACCTGAAGGACTTCGTCACAACCATCCCCGACTTCCCGAAACCCGGAATCATGTTCAGGGACATCACGACCATCGTCAACAGCGGTGAGGGATTGAAACTGGCCATCGACCAGCTCCTCGACGCCATAAAGGACCTGGACTTCGACCTCGTCGTCGGATCCGAGTCCAGGGGATTCGTCTTCGGAACCCCCGTCGCATACGAACGCGGGAAGGGATTCGTCCTGGTCCGCAAGAAGGGGAAGCTCCCCAGGGAGACCATCTCCGAGAGCTACGACCTCGAATACGGTTCCGCGACCCTCGAGATGCACAAGGATGCCATCAAGCCCGGACAGAAGGTGGTCATCGTGGACGACCTCATCGCCACCGGAGGAACCACCGAGGCCATCGTCAAGATGGTGGAGAAGGAAGGAGGAGAGGTCGTGAAGATCCTCTTCGTCATGGAGCTCGCCGGACTCAAGGGAAGAGAGAAGCTCAAGGGATACGATGTCACATCCCTGATCACATACGAGGGTGCCTGAGATGAAGGTCACAAGCGCAGGTATCGTGGACGGATTCCTCCTCGACAAGTACGGTGTCAAGGGGAACATGTTCGTGAACGGCATGCCCGGGCTCTCCATGCCCTTCGAGATCGAGGACGCACCCGAGGGGACCAAGAGCTTCGCAGTGGTCTTCGACGACTACGACGCCATCCCTGTGAGCGGATTCTGCTGGATCCATTGGATCGCATGCGACCTCAAGAAGACCTCGGTCAAGGAAGGTGAATCCCACAACTCCCCGGACTTCACCGAGGGATGCAACAGCTGGCACGGTATCGCCGATCGTCTGACCCGCGAGCAGGCCGTCGGATACGGTGGACCCGCTCCACCCAACTGCACCCACAGGTACACCCTCAAGGTCTACGCCCTGGACACCGAGCTCGGACTCGAGAGGGGATTCTTCCTGAACGACCTGTACTTCGCCATGCAGGGACACATCCTCGCCCACGCGGAGACGGTCGGAAAATATTCCCCCAAGGAGTGAGTGCAAACGCCCGGGCGGCCTCCGTGCCCCCGGCACATTCCCATCGTTCTGAGCACGTCTCCAAGAGAATGCGATATGGCGGCCCCGCCGGGATTCGAACCCGAGTTGTTGGTTCCGAAGGCCAACAGGATAAATCCACTACCCCACGGGGCCACATACCCGCATTAATCAACACCACGATAAAATCCTGCCTATCGGAAATATCGGAGGACAATTCCTATATCCAACCGCGAAGATTCGCCGTTCATGCCGAAGGTGATTATGAATCATGGTGCCGGCGGAGAGCTCATGCAGGAGTTCCTCTCCAAGCACATAACTCGCCATTTCCCCAAGATGAAAGCGGACGTCCCGCTGGATTCCATGGACGACTCCGCCGTCGTCGACGATGTCGTCTTCACCATCGACGGACACACCGTCAAACCCCTGTTCTTCCCCGGCGGGGACATCGGAAAGATCTCCGTGGCCGGAACCGTGAACGACATCTCCGTTATGGGTGCCACACCCATCGCCCTCGGCTGCTCCGTGATAATGGAGGAGGGACTGGACATCGATGTCGTGGACAGGGTCATGGACAGCATGGGAAGGACCGCAGAGGGCTGCGGCGTACCCATAGCCACCGGTGACACCAAGGTCGTGGAGGCCGGTGCGGTGGACCAGATGGTCATGTCCACATCCGCCATCGGTAAGAGGTCCCAGTACCTGGATTCCAACCTGGCCAAGGCCGCCGAGTACAGGAAGGTGGACAACAGGTGGTGCACCGACTCCAACGTCAGACCCGGAGATGCCATCATCGTGTCCGGTTACGTGGGAGACCACGGTGTAGCACTCCTGTCGTTCCGCGAGGGATACGGATTCGAGAGCGAGGTCCAGAGCGACGTCGCTCCCCTGAACAAGATGATCGCCGAGGGACTGAAGGTCGGAGGCATCGTCGCCATGAAGGACCCCACCCGCGGAGGACTCGCCAACACCCTGAACGAGTGGTGCTCCAAGTCACACATCGGAATGGAGATCGAGTACTCCTCCATCCCCCTGAGGGACGGTGTGGTCAACGCATGCGATCTCCTCGGTATCGACCCCCTGAGCATCGGAAACGAGGGAAAGGCCGTCATGGGAGTCGTCCCCGAGATGGCCGATGAAGTTGTCAAAGCACTCAGAAGAACCCCCGAGGGAAAGGATGCGGCCATCATCGGCTACGCCACGGAAGGGGTCGAGAGGGTCATCCTCAGGACGGAGGTCGGAGGAAGGAGGATCCTCGAGGCGCCCGCAGGAGACCCGGTTCCAAGGATCTGCTGATCATAAGGGGCATATGCCCCATTTTCTTATTTTTGGCATGTCATATCAAAAAATACTTAACTTCAATCGTAGTCGATTGTTATGGAGGTGGACCGTTGTTTGATTATAGCCTGGTTGATGAAGTAATATCAACAATCGCCAATAAATTTCATCCGCAGAAAATAATCATATTCGGCTCAGTCGCATCCAAAACAGCTCACGATGATAGTGACCTGGACCTCCTAATCATAATGGATACCGATAAAAAAGAACCTTTCAGATCCGTTCCGGTCGCCATTTCAGTTGGTCATTTTTTTGTCAACAAAGACATCATCGTCATAACTCCACAAGAATATGAATCAAAAAGGAATGATGAAGAGTCTATGATATATCAGATTGATAAAACTGGAAAGGTGGCATATGAGGCCTAACAAGGGCGCATATAGACGTGATGCAGAAGAAGACCTTGAACAACTTCTTTACAACAGAAAGGATGGATTCCGGTTAGCAAAATCCTCATGCGTCCATGCTCAACAATATGCTGAGAAAATAATAAAGGACAAAATCGTGGACTTTGATGTAGATCCACAAAAAATCCATGATCTGGTTACCTTATTATTCAAATTATCAGATATATCTTCAACAAAAATTGATGATAATGTACTGTTTCTAGCAGGAAGCTTATCTCGTTTCTACATCTCACTTCGTTATCCTTGTCCAGAACCTATATCAGCATCTCCAGAAGATGCAGAAAATGCCTTTGAATGGGCGATGGAAATCGTCGACTGGGTCGACAAGAACATCAAATCGGAAAAACAATAATACCATTCCTAAACAACAGTGAGTAGCAACCGTTACTATTGTACATAATTGTAGATTTGTCCCTGCCAGTCTTCTAATAGTGGCAGTCCATCGTACCCTCAGGTGCACTATAATGGTCACATTCCTTCCATTCAAAGGCTACAGGCCCAATCTGAGAGCAGGCGAGCATGTGGGGGACCGTATCTCCCCGCCCTATGACGTCATCGGGGAAGATTACCTCAAGGACCTCCAGTCCCGCCCCTTCAACGTCACCAAGCTCACACTGAACCCCGACGCAGACAAGAGATACCACGGGGCTAGGAAGGAACTGGACTCCTGGATCGAGAGCGGCGCCCTCAAACAGGATGATGATTCGTTCTACATCTACGAGCAGACCTTCGACGACAAAGGAACCGCCAGGGTCCGCACGGGGATCGTGGGCATCCTGAAGACCGAGAAGTACGAGGACGGACACATCATCCCCCACGAGGAGACCTTCTCCAAGGTCAAGGCGGACCGCCTGAACCTCCTCAGGGACATGGAGGCACACCTGGAATCCATATTCGGAATCTACGAGGGCTTCACACCCGATCTCAACAGGAAGATCAACGACCACGCATCTCTCGTGTACAGGTACGTGGATGACGCCAAGGTCGAGCACAAGTACTACAGGCTCTCCGACCCCGAGATCACCGCG
>JBJEIK010000185.1:0-1735 GCA_051876975.1 Candidatus Methanomethylophilaceae archaeon | reverse complement strand
CACATGGGTCGGGGATGAGGACGGTCTCCGTGTCGTGAGCCGTTGCAGGGAGAACCTCGGCGAGGTCCCCCTGAACATCATCCTGATCAAGAGCGCCAGCGAACAGGTGCCCAAGGACAACCCCTACATCAAGGGGTTCATCGACAAGCCGTTCAAGTCCATCGATGTCCTGAACGCCCTGAAGGATGTGACGGAGATCATCATCCTGGAGCAGGAGCAGAACTCCGAGAAGAAGAGGAAGAGGAAGGAATCCAAATCCCTGTTCCGTAAGAAGGATAAGAAGAAGGTCGAGATGTCCTCGGTCGACATAGAGGACAAGGGACTGTCCTTCGGAACATCCTACATGATCTACGAGTCCGAGCCGGAGAAGATCTACTCGTTCGTCGGACTCTTCGATCCCGGGAAGTACAGGATCCTCATGGTCTCCTCCGAGAAGGCCAAGGCCGTCAGGGAGAGGTTCGACAGGGGGACGATCGATGTCGTATCACTGTCACCGACACAGAAGTCCGGCACCATGGATGTGCATGGCCTGGGTTCCCTGATGGTGTACGTCAACGATTTCGTCAAGATGCACCAGTATCCCGTCGTGGTCTTCGACAACTTCGCGGACCTGGTGGAGGCCGACGGTCTCAACAACGTCCTGGTCTTCTTCCATCAGATGATCAGCGGTTCCAAGGACGAGGCCACGTTCGTCATCTCCGTCGATGACACGCAGCTTACGGACAAGGACGAGAACATACTCAAACTAGATTTCAAACTCCATAAGTTCTGAAGAGGTTTTCCACATGCAGATAGAGAAGGTATGGGCAAGAGAAGTACTCGACTCAAGGGGCAACCCCACCGTAGAGGCCGAGATCACGGTCAGGGGACACAGGATCACCGCAATCGCACCCTCCGGTGCGTCCACCGGTTCCTGGGAGGCCCACGAGCTCCGCGACGGCGGCGACAGGTACGGCGGAAAAGGCGTGCTCAAAGCCGTCGAGAACGTCCGTGGCGAGATCGCCAAGAGGATCACCGGAATGGACCCCACGGACCAGAGGGCCATCGATGAGGCGATGATCGAGCTGGACGGCACCGAGAACAAGAAGAGGCTCGGAGGCAACGCGACAGTCGCAGTCTCCCTCGCCGTCGCAAGGGCCGGTGCCATGTGCAACAACATCCCCGTCTACGAGCACGTCGGCGGAGACCACGTCACCCTCCCCGTTCCCATGCTGAACATCATCAACGGTGGAAAGCACGCCGGAGGGAACCTGAAGATCCAGGAGTGCATGATCATCCCCGCCGGTGCCAAGACTTTCTCCGACTGTCTCAGGATGTCCACAGAGGTCTACATGCACCTCAAGTCCATCCTCAAGTCCAAGTACGGCGTCGGTGCCATCAACATCGGTGACGAGGGAGGATTCGCCCCGCCTCTCGATACCGTGGACGAGGCGCTGTCCACCATCGTCGAGGCCATCTCCGATGCGGGATACGTTCCCGGAAAGGATGTCTACCTCGCCATGGACGCCGCATCCTCCGAGTTCTTCGACAACGGGGTCTACACCGTCGACGGAATGAACCTGTCCGCCGGTGAGCTCGCCGACCACTATGTCGAGCTGACCAAGACCCATCCCCTCATCAGCATCGAGGATCCCTTCTTCGAGGATGATTTCGAGACCACCGCCGAGCTCACCAGGAAGATCGGAAGCCATGTGCAGATCGTCGGTGATGACCTGTTCGTCACCAACACCAAGCG
>JBJEIK010000184.1:0-1740 GCA_051876975.1 Candidatus Methanomethylophilaceae archaeon | reverse complement strand
GATGAGCTTCTCCGGTACGGAACTCGTGGGTAACTGAGAAAACGTTTTAGGGGGGACCATCCCCCCATCCATCAGCTTCTGCCGATGGGGAACTGGATCTCCGTCAGGTACTCATCTTCGGATTCCCTGTTCCAGCAGCCGTCGATGTAGCATTCCCTCGGACGGTCAGCAAGCTCCATCCCGTTTTCGGACATCCACTTCATGATGGCAGCGTATGCCTCGCCGAGCCTGTCGTATGGTCCGACGTGCCTGACGCATGCTGCCACCACTTCGTCGAACTCGCGGAAACCGATCTCCCCGCTGTCCTCCCCCATGGTCTTCACAGACTGGTAGTATGTGAGTCCGATGTCGCTCTCCCTGTACTCGAGGTCGTCATACGTCACGAAGCAGTATCCGTCATCGGTGCACTCGACGTCAGGATTCGATGACCTGCACATCTCCGCGAATCCGAACACGAACTCCGTCATGTCCGAGTATTTCTCTATCCTTCCGTGTCTGTATGCTGCCTTGAAGCCGGGGATCGTCCTGACCTCGATCTCGTATTCCATTTCGATTCCTCCGTTCATGAGGTCCTCAAGCAGCTCCATCCTCATCTCGAGACATTGGCGTTCGGATTCCATGGCCGACATGCGTCCCTCGAGGATCGGTCCGGGTTCCTCTCCGTCCAGTATCCTGCGGATCTCCGGTATTGACAATCCCGCCCTGCGGTACCTCATGATGGTGCACAGGGTTCCGAGCTGTTCCGGAAGGTAGTATCTGTAGCGGTTGAATCCGTCCACGTATCCGGGTTTCAGTATTCCCTCCTCGTCGTAATGGCGCAGTGTCTTCACAGAGACCTTCCCGAGTTTGGAGAACTCGCCGATCTTGTACCTCATGAACCCACATCTCAGCGGATGATAAGGCGCTTGTCAGTCTCCCCCAGGGGTAGACCTTCCCTGGAGGATGCTGTTCGTCTTCCAGCAGGACCAGCGTATGCACTCCAGGATGAACGATATCCATTCCGGCCAGTTCGGATTCTCCTCCATCCTGCGGAGCAGGCTGAAGTACTCCAGCCTGTTGTTCCAGATGAACTCGCTCGGGGCGATGTATGCGCCGTCTATGAGGCCGAGTTCCATCAGTTGATTGACGATAAGGGTGCGGCCGGTGCGTCCGTTGCCGTCTTTGAACGGGTGGATGGCCTCGAACATCATGTGGTACACCGCGATGCGGATCAGGGGATCCACATCCCTGTCCGTTCCGTACTCGATCAGATTCTCTAGTAGGTCCTTGACATACTCCCCATCGGGCGGTGTTGCGATGACATCTCCGAATCTGTCCATGAGGCACACGGAATCACCGTCTCCGCGTATCCTCATCTCCTCTCCCTTGACGGAGGAGCAGATTCTCTCGATCTCGGATATCCTGTCGGATTGGCCGTCATGCATCAGACCGTCTCTGCAGCCTTTGATCAGATCATCCTCAAACACATTCTCTATGCGGCAGCTGAACATGGATTCCATGTCCATGGTGACCGACTCCAGGAGTTCGGGATCCACGCCCGATGGTACGATCCTCGAACGTAACGAGTTCAGCTCCCTGACGGTTTCGCGGAGTCCTTCGACGACGGTTTCTGCATGAAGGTCTTCCGCTATTGGATAACATGGTACGCTCATGATGTAGAGATATACATCAGCGTATTTGATAAGGTTGGTCAGAACGATTGGAGGATGGTGATCTTCTGTCTGTCCCCGGCTTCTTCGA
>JBJEIK010000183.1:0-1746 GCA_051876975.1 Candidatus Methanomethylophilaceae archaeon | reverse complement strand
CTGACTCTCGTCTGTCGGAACTCTCCCTGAGAGTATCAATCAGGTCTGATATAGGTCAGGACCGTCGATTGTCACACAGGTAGCAAACCCATAGGATACCGCATGGGGAACCGGAACGTCCGGTCTCACCTCTGGATCCGCCGACCTGCGCCATATGCTCCCCCTCCTCTTCGGAGATATCACACGCCCCATGATCGATGCCATCCTCACGTTCCTGGCAGATTCCAGACCGGTCGACCAGTCTCCGTCCCAGAGAACACCTCCGGGATAGGTGATCTCCATCCTGTTTCCGAAGACCTCCACTGAAAGGCTGGTCCCCCTCTCCGATAGGTTCTGGTCGACCATGGCCTTCACCAGGACCTCGGTGACCACCTTCTCAGGGAAATCCTCCACAGGTTCCGCCCCCCCATGGATGATGACTTCCCTCGAGGGAATCATCATCATGATCGTGCAGATGATGTCGTCGAACCCCAGGACATAACCACGAATGTACTCACACTGACGCCCGATCTCCACCCTGGAATCACCGTTGTAACGTACAAGACGAAGGGCCTTGGAGGATACCATGCCGAAGCTGGAGAGGTCCCTTGCGAAAAGCAACGCCCCCAAGGCCGTGATGGTGTATCTCCCGTCGTCCTGACGGATCACGATGCAGTTGTCCTCCAGAGCGTCCATGAGCAAACCATCGCGAAGGGTCGCGGACAGGTCCAACGTAATCAGGATGCATTCGATGCTCAGAAGACGGATCACATCACCCTCGGTGCAATCCACCTTGACTGGTGACATCTCCGACGTAATGCCTAATGAGAGAGGGTCGTGGGCACTGGAAAGCCTATCTATGTACATGTAAGTCTGTAACAATCATGATGTAGATAGACTCGTCGGAGAAGTCAACTCACTCCGGAGGATCCAGTTCGGGAAACCTGTTGGACAACGCTCTCACCCTTCCATTGTCGACCTCGTTACGGATGAATTCCGCGAGATCCATGTTGTACTGCTTCAGTAGCCTGTCCTTCTCATCCAGACCCTCTATGGCATCCGCGGTGATGAGTGCGGTTCTGGCAGCCTCATCATCAAGACCGAGATCAAGACAGAATCCGATCCAGTGTGCGATTTCGATCAGGTTCCCAGGGAAGGATTCGTAATAACCCATCCTGTCAATCACCCTGGAGGTGCGACCGCTCCTGGAATCCTCATGGATGACGTACCTGCTGGTGCCGGCCATCATCCTGACATCCTCCTCGATCCAACCGCTTTCGATCGATTCACGGACACAACGTATGACGATATCGATAGTTGCATCCCATCCCGATTCTCTTGCGAGTCTTTCAACGACCATATCCTGTATGTCGATAGGCAGGTTATCGACCAGTTCCGAGAAATCATCTCTTTCGAACATGGTCGGATAACAATGTATTCCGGGAGATAAAGATGAACCGCCGATCTACAGAAGGTAATGTAAACGACGTTAAGAAAGATCAGAGTTCTAGGACCTTTCCCGGACATCCTCGGATATCGTATCCTGCGTGTGACCCACGATGAGGTCGCACAGGTACGTGTGCTACGCACCCCGATCTGTCCCCGGTCAATTCCTGCTTTCTGGCCTATGTAGGAGTCATGTTCCAGCAGGATCTGTACCAGGTGTTGTTATCGGAGAGTCAGGGATTCGACAACAGGGCCGTCCGTCAGAAGAAGTCCTCGTCATCCGTCTCGATGTCGTCGATGTCCATCCTGAACCATTCCGCT
>JBJEIK010000182.1:0-1749 GCA_051876975.1 Candidatus Methanomethylophilaceae archaeon | reverse complement strand
ATAAGATGTGATATTATGACGATGGACGGGACCGATGGGTGCAGGGAATCCGACCTTAATCTCAGGATCAGGGAGTACTGGGAGGAGAGGGCCAGGGGATACAGTTTGGCCACCAGGATATCCCTGAATGATGAGAAGGACATGTTCAGGACCACGTTGGAGGATGTCCTTAGGGAAAACCGCAGACTGGATGTGGCCGATATGGGCACAGGTGCAGGGTATGCAGCCATAGCGGCGGGGATGATGGGACATCATGTTGTGGGGATCGACAACTCCGAATGCATGATACAATGTGCACGTCGCAACGCCCATGATTTCGGTGTTGATGTGGAGTTCATACTCGGGGATATCAACTCCCCGAGATATTGCGGGAGGTCTTTCGATGCGGTCATCGCCAAGGACGTCATCTGGTCATTGGTAGACCCTGTTTCAGCATACATGGAATGGACGATGCTTTTGAAGCCCGGAGGGACACTGATCGTAGCCGACGGGAACTACTACCTAGACCTCTATGATGATGAATATCGCAGGAAGACACAGTACAATATCATGAAGAGTGGGAAGGACAACAATCTCCATGCAAAGACCAATATGGATAACGTGGACTTCAATAGGATCAAGGAACTCGCGATGGAGCTCCCTCTTAGCAGGATACGTAGGCCTTCCTGGGATGTTTCCGTCCTCCTCGGTCTAGGATATGAGGACATACGGGTGATATCGATGGATAAGACAACCTTCTCCACCCTCACCGAGGATGGTCCGATGATCCTCCCATCCAAGTTCATGGTCGTGGCCAGGATGCCGACTGAATCCGATGTCCAGGAGAATTGCAGGGCGGTTGCCGACTCGGAGATGATAGATGCCATATCCCAGAGACTCGATAAGATAGATAATGGGATGCTGTCCGTGCTGAAGTCCCTGTCGGATGGGAACCGTCTCAAGATTGCCTTAGGACTGATCGGTGGGGGCATGACCGTCTCCCAGATATCCGTGGCGATTGGGATATCACCATCTCACGTTTCACACAATCTGAAGGTCATGAGGGATGGTGGTATAGTCGAATCCCATCGTGAGGGAAAGGAGGTCATTTACACCCTCAGACACAGATATGCGATGGAGGCACTCCTCGGACTGGCAGGGAGCATTTCCGATGGAACGTCGGGTTGATGCGATATCCCTATAACGGGGTCCTCGGATTACGGGTCCGTTAACATGGTATCCGACAACCTTCTCCAGAACGCCGAGGCGGGAGATGCCCAGGCACAGTATCAGATCGGTATCAACTACCTGTATGGGACCGACGTTCCCAAGGACACATCCAAGGCCGCGGAATGGTTCGCAAAGGCCTCGGAGCAGGGATTCCTTCCCGCCAGGAGGGAATATGCCCTTCTCCTCGCCGCAGGCGATGGTGTGGAGCCCGACATGGAGAGAGCGATCGAGTACCTCAGCCAGGCCGCGGACAATCTGGATCCCAGTGCACTCTATCACCTCGGTCTGATGTACGAGGTCGGAACAGGTGTTCCCAAGGACCTCCAGAAGGCGGTCAGGATGCTTGCCTATGCCGCAGAGATGGGATATCCCGGAGCGGATATCGATGCTGAGAGGATCGACAAGATCCTCACCGAGGAGAGGAACAGGAATCTCCGCGCCAGGCCCATCCTCAAGCTCCAGATCTCCGATGTGGATGTGGAGGCCGCATGCTGCAAGCGTATGCTTGACAGTCTCCTGGAGCAGGAGATCGTCTTCATC
>JBJEIK010000181.1:0-1759 GCA_051876975.1 Candidatus Methanomethylophilaceae archaeon | reverse complement strand
CCTGTCCCTGCGGAAGGAAGGAACCGAGGTTCGAGCTGATGGGACGTCACGGCGATGTCATCCGCATCGGAGGGACCTTCTTCAACTATCACAGGATCGCCGCCATACTCAACAACGAGTTCTCCTACGGCGGACTCATGCAGATCATCCTGGAGACCAGGGGTCTGACCGAGGCCATGGTCATCTGCGTCGATGGTCTGGATGTTGAATCGGAGAAGGTGGTGGAGGCACTCATCAGGGATTACGACTCCTTCGCCAAGACCGTTCCCCAGAAGATAATGGAACTGGAGATCCGCGAGGTGGGACACGACGGCTTCATCATGAACAATGTCAGCATCAAGCTGCGCTCGATAGTGGACAGAAGGGAGAAGTGATGGAGAGACGTCCGTATCTGGTGAACAAGGCCTTCAGGTCGTTCCTGCTGTCCACCGTCATGTCCACCATGGCGGTGTCCTTCGGTTCGATGCTGGGGAGCATCGTGGTCGGTAATGTGCTGGGGTCCGACAGCCTCGGTGCCGTCAACGTCATGATGCCGGTCATCCAGCTGCTGGCCGCCACCAACGCTCTGATCAACATCGGCGGTGCCACCGTGATGGCGGTGAACACCGGTCGCGGAAGGGAGTTCGAGGCCAGAGGGATATTCACCAAGTGCATGATGATGTCCCTTGTGGCATCCTTGGCCATCGCCATACTCGGAGTGGTGTTCATAGACCCGATCATCGACGGTCTGTGCTCCACGGAGTCCCTGCGTCCGCTCGCAAGGGAGTACGGTATCCTCGTGTTCGCCACCAGTCCGTTCTACATCCTGATGCCCGGTCTTGGTACCTTCGTGAGGACCGACAACGACACCAGGCTCGCGACCTTCGCGTTCGCCATCGCCAATGTGGTCAACATCGTCCTGGCGTATGTGCTGATGGCCTACACCGACATGGGACTGTCCGGATTCGCGGTATCCACCATGACGGGATACATCGTCGGCATGGCGGTTCTCGCATTCCACTTCAGGAGGGACAACATCTCCATCGGCATCGGGAAGGGTACCGTCGGCAGCAGGGAGATCCTCACCATGGGTTCCCCCGCGGCGCTCGCAATGATGCTGATCCTTGTGAACATGTTGGGAATGAACCTGCTGGTGATGAACCATATGGGTTCGGAGGGTATGGTCATCAGGTCCGTGTGCCTGAACATACAGATGCTGTCGTCGATTTTCGTTTCAGGTATATCGCAGACACTCCAGCCCGTCGGTGGTACGCTGTACGGTTCGGAGGACCTGTCCGGTATGAGGATGGTCACGAAGATAGCCGCAAAGTATCAGATCGCCGCCTCCGGAACCATAATGGTGCTGGCGCTGCTGATCCCCGTGCTGTTCCTGACGATCTACGGTGTCACGGATCCGGCCATCGTCCCCACCGCGGAGCACTGCATCCGCCTCTTCGCACCGTTCCTGATCTTCCAGGCGGTGAACTACATGGTGATGATCATCTTCCAGGTCTTCGGACACAGGCCGATATCCATCGCCATATCGTTCATGGAGTGCTTCTTCGTCCTGATATACGGAATCGTCCTGGCTCCGATGAACATCGACCTTCTGTGGCTTTCCTTCTTCTTCGGTGAGGCCACCGTCTCCGCCGTCGTCCTGGCGATGTCATTGATCATCCGCAGGATGAGGCCGGAGTACGAGG
Source organism: Candidatus Methanomethylophilaceae archaeon (assembly GCA_051876975.1). Lineage (GTDB taxonomy): Archaea > Thermoplasmatota > Thermoplasmata > Methanomassiliicoccales > Methanomethylophilaceae > Methanoprimaticola. The sequence continues at coordinate 77 of JBJEIK010000181.1, read as the reverse complement.
GATTCGCACTGTTCAGGAAGCCGACCGGTGCCGTGTTCGAGGCATCCGTCCCCGGAGACGGTTCATTGATGACCGAG
>JBJEIK010000180.1:0-1771 GCA_051876975.1 Candidatus Methanomethylophilaceae archaeon | reverse complement strand
ATCATGGCATTGATGTCCTTCTCGGTCATCATGGAGGCATCCGGGTCCGATGCATCGACCGGAGGATACGTCCTCGTCGACATGGGCAACGGATGCACGGAATGGACAGGGATCTCCGACGGGACCTGCGGACAGGTTCTGGAGTCGGCCCTGTCGGAGAACGATCATGAGTTGTCATTCACGGGAGTAATCTCCGTGGATGGAAAGACGGACATCACCATCGGGGACACCACGTCATCATGGCGCTATTACGAGTGGGACGGTTCATCCTGGTCGGACCTGACGGCATCGTTCGATCCATCGGCGGAGTGCAAAGCGGATTCTATTGCCATCGGGTTCTATCCGGAAGGTGTCGTCCCCACGGAGACCCCTGTCTACAGGTCATCATGGACCATGGTCCGCGGTGATGCCGAATCCACCGGTCATCAGAACACGGGCGAGGCATCCGGGGACGGGCAGGTAGTATGGACCCACTCGTATGGGAATTCGAACTACGTCTGCTCCACCGTCCTTGTCGAAGGGCCCCATGCCTATGTCGTCGCCGGAGGGGGATACACATCATCGATGAGTTCTCCGACACTCTATTGCTATGACCGTTTCACCGGAAAGGAACTGTGGTCCTTCGAGTACAACCGCGGAGCCGGATACGAGACCGCCACCGGTGCCATCATCGGCGACCGCATCTATCTTCCCGCCACGGAAGGTATCCTCTACAGCATCCCGTTGGACGGTGATATGGACGAGGTGAGGACATTGGAGGTTCCCACGAGGCCGTCCCATGAGCTCACAGGTTCGGTCTATTCCACCGGACCCGCATCGATAGTCTATGATTCGGGGGTTCTGTACTTCGGTGCATCCAACGGTAACGTCTACTGCGTAGACCTCGACCTCAACATCATCTGGATGTCGGAGGTGGACGGACGCGTCTACTTCACATCACCCACGGTCCATGACGGCATCGTGTACTGCGGTGCACTGGATGGGGTCATGTACGCCTTCGACCAGGTCACCGGGGAGCTCATAGACTCCGTCCTGGTGCATTCCATCGTGGAGACCAGCGGAGGTGTCACCAGGACATACGGTTCCGCCGATCCTGTGGTCATCGTCGACGACGTGATCTTCCTCTCATACTCTGATGGGAAGGGCATGAACACTTTGAACGGAGGGGTCTCCGCATACAGGATGACATCCTCCGGATTCGACCTCATGTTCAAGAATTCTGAGCCTGGATTGTGTTCCACATACCTCCTGCCCTACGAGGGGGAGGATTTCAAAGGGGTCTACGGACTCAACTACGATGGATTGTTCCGTATGTCGGTGACGGGAGAGTACGAGCTCCTGACGGAGATCGACGGCAGCTTCAAGGCCCCGCTGATTCTGGTCAACGGTTCGACTATGTACGCATCCCAGTACGATAAACCGGGGAAGGTCTTCGTCATGGACCTGGACGGCAGTATCGTCGGGCAGATCCAGCGTCCCTCCGAGGTCGACCAGTATGTGATGTCATCACCCGTCTTCGTCGATGGTATGCTCTACAACGGTACAGACGGAGGTGTGTTCGCCTACACAGGCGAGATCGTCATCCCCCAGCCGGAGTCCTCCGGAGGCATCGATGCATCCGTCATAGTCCTCGCGGTCATATTGATCGTCCTGGTCATCATCGCCATCACCCTTCTCTGGATCAAGAGGTCCAAGGGGATGCCTCCTACCGCCTACATCAGGGGCAGGATAGGGGAGATTAACAGGACCACCGGCGGATCCAAGGTCAAGA
>JBJEIK010000179.1:0-1778 GCA_051876975.1 Candidatus Methanomethylophilaceae archaeon | reverse complement strand
CGGGCCCGGTCTCCCGGGCCCCTGTTCCGATTCAGCTTCTGCCTTCCATGTACGCTATGGCGGCATCGACCAGTCCCTGATGTAGTGGCGATGGCCTGGTGGGTTTGGACTTGAACTCCGGATGGAACTGGGATGCCACGTAGTACGGGTGTCCCTCCAGTTCCCCGATCTCCATCCTCGTTCCGCATTCGGAGCGTCCGGTGAACTTCCATCCAGCGGCCTCCATCCTGTCGATGTAATCTGGGTTGACCTCGTATCTATGGCGGTGCCTCTCGGATATAGATGTGGCCCCGTACAGTTCGGCGGCCTTGGAACCTTCCTTCACAACGACCTCCTGGGCACCAAGGCGCATGGTGGCACCCATGTCGACGATGCCCCTCTGCTCGTCCATGATGCAGATGACGGGGTAGGGTGTCCTGGGATCGAATTCGGTACTGCTCGCCTTCTCCAGACCCAGTACGTTCCTGCAGAACTCGATGGTGGCGATCTGGAATCCGAGACACACTCCGAGGAACGGGATGCCGTGCTCGCGTGCGTATCCGGCCGCGATGATCTTCCCCTCCACTCCCCTTATGCCGAATCCGCCCGGGACAAGTATCCCGTGAACATCCCCGAGGATCTCGTCGGGGTCGCCTGAGGTTAGGTCGTCGCTGTCGACGAACTTGATCCTGACCTTGCATTCGGAAGCGGCTCCAGCATGGGTGAATGCCTCCAGATGTGAGAGATACGAATCCGCCAGGGCTGTGTACTTACCGACCAGGGCGATCCTGACCTCCCTCTTTGGATTGACGATCCTGGAGACGAAGTCCTCCCATTGGGTCATGTCCCTGGGGGTTGTAAGGGGCCCCAGTTTCATCTTGTCGATGATGTAGTCGGCAACCCCCTGCTTCTCCAGGTTGAGGGGGACCTCGTAGATGCTGCGTGCGTCAGGGGTGGAGATGACCGCATCCTCCGGGACATCACAGAACATGGCGATCTTGGATATCGCGGCATCGCTCAGCGGTTCGGAGCACCTGCCGACGATTATGTCCGGTCTGATGCCGATGCTCATCAGCTCCTTGACGGAGTGCTGGGTGGGCTTCGTCTTCTCCTCTCCCACGGATCCCATGATCGGGATCAGCGTGGTGTGGATGAACATGACGTTCTCCTCCCTTCCGAGTTCCCTGCCCAGCTGTCTGGCGGCCTCCAGGAAGGGCATGGACTCCATGTCCCCGACTGTTCCTCCCAGTTCGACGATCACGACGTCGGCCCCGGATTCCCTGGCGACGTTGGTGATGCGCCTCTTGATCTCGTTGGTGATGTGCGGGATGATCTGGACGGTCTTGCCCAGATAGTCGCCGTGCCTCTCGTTCTCTATCACCGAGCGGTAGACCTTCCCGGTGGTGATGTTGTGGTCGCGGGTCAGGTGGAGATCCATGAACCTCTCGTAGTTGCCCAGGTCCAGATCGACCTCCCCTCCGTCGTCCAGGACGTACACCTCCCCGTGCTCGAACGGGTTCATGGTCCCGGCGTCTATGTTCAGATACGGGTCTATCTTGATCGCGGAAACCTTCAGTCCGCGGGATTCGAGCAGACGCCCGATGGAGGATGCCGTGATCCCCTTCCCAAGTCCCGAGATTACCCCTCCGCTGACGAAAATCAACTTCATCTAAATCAACGGGAACCTTCGTACTGCTTGGTCATAGATAAACATGATGGTGATTTGTCTGATTATTCTCCTTTTGATTAGTCATATCATCACTTTTTCAAGAATTAATGTGGTTTTGTACAATCGCCTG
>JBJEIK010000178.1:0-9922 GCA_051876975.1 Candidatus Methanomethylophilaceae archaeon | reverse complement strand
GGCCTGCAGTAGGCACATCATGGAAAAGCATGATTGTACCCAAGATAGGAGGACAGATGTCCTCTGCGCCGTCGCTAAGATCCTTCACTTCTCCGCGACGGTGTTGAACATGCTGTAAGGCATGTTCGAAACCCTGAGTCTTTGACTCTGCCTGCGGTTTTCACCGCAGGTATTGGGTTTCGTTGGTAATGGATAGGCTCTACAGTATTTATATTGTTTCATAATACTTTTTTGTCAATCATCAGACATCATTATAAGTCAGCGCAGATTGGCACGTTCCATGTTGGACATCGTCTCCAGGTCCCAGAGGGGCAGGGTCTGCGAATACAGTAGGAACGGCGAGAAGGTCGTCACGCCCGCGGTCATAGGTTCCGATGAACACGACAGTATCTGGATCGAGCATGCGGATTCCGGAAGGACACTGCATGTTATGGGTTCCTCCGTTCCCTTGGAATCTGGTCTCAGGACCACCGCATCATCAGGTGTGTCATCGGATATCACCGTCAAGGACGGAGTGGCCGTCGTCAGGCTCCCGCTGCCCGAGGAGATGGTGTTCGGCGACGATGTCGAGATCGTCGTGATCCCCAACGCCTACGAGCTCAGGAAGGATTCCCGCAGGACCGTGGACACAGTCATCAGGATCAGGGAGGCCGCCGGATTCAACAGGATCGTCATGATGCTCGGACTGGCTGAGCCGTCAACCATCGCCATGCTCTCCTACATGGGAGTGGACATGTTCGACGATTCCCTTCCCAGGGCCGCAGGTCTCAGCGGTATCATGCTCATCCCCGAGGCGGAGATCGTCACCGGTAAGGACGAATCCGAGGCGAACGTCCGTGTCATCAACGAGGAGGCGGAGAAGGTCAGGATCTTCATCGGTTCCGACCGTCTCAGGGAGCTCGTCGACCAGAGGGCACCCTCCACACCCTCCTCCGTCGCCACACTCAGGATCTACGACGATGTCGGATACCGCTATGCGGAGGAGACCTGCTCCACGGTCGGTTGCAGGTTCAGCTGCAACACCACCCAGGCACTCAGGAGGCCCGACATCAAGGCCTACAAGGAGCGCATCGCCAAATACAGGAAACCGGAGAACAAGAGGGTCCTCCTTCTGCTGCCGTGTTCCGCCAAGAAGCCCTATCACATCTCCAAATCCCACAAGGCATTCGCCAGCGCCATCCACACCGCATCCCATGACACCCTCGTCCACGAGGTCATCGTCACATCCCCGCTGGGAGTGGTCCCCAGGGAGCTGGATGCGTTCTACCCCGCCAACTCCTACGACATCCCCGTCACCGGCGAGTGGAAATGCGAGGAGAAGAGGTTCATCAGGGAGATGGTGGGCAACATCATCGCACAGGGATACGACAAGGTGGTCTGCCATCTCGGAGAGGACTACGAACTGGTCGAGGGACTGGCCGACATGGAATGCACCGTGGTAGGTGACCCCACATCCCCCGCATCCCTGGAGAACCTGGACAAGACACTCAGGGCCGTCACCAAGGGCATGGAACCTGTGGATTACCTCATCGACCGCAACAACCAGATGAGGAACGTCCTGGAGTTCCAGTTCGGAAGGGAGGCCGCAGACCTCCTGATGGATGAGAACACATACGCCATCGGGAAGTTCCCCTATTGGAAGCTGATCCGTGAGAATCCCGAGGACAGGAAGCAGAAGGTCCAGCTGGGAATGGTCACACCCGAGAGGGGTATGCTGTCCCTGACCATGGACGGTGCCAGGATCCTTGCCGCGCATGGGTTCAACACCGTGGAGATCATGGACTTCGAGATGAAGGGCAACCTGTTCGCCGTCGGTGTCGTCTCCGCGGATCCGCGCATCCATATGGGTGACGAGGCCATCGCCGTGTGCAACGGTGAGGTCCGCGGAGTCGGAGTCGCGTTCATGTGCGGACGCGAGATGGCCGATCTCAAGCGCGGTATCGCCGTGAAGATCCGTCACAAGCTCAAGTGACCTCCGAAAGTACTTTCGGTCACTTTCGGACCATAGCCAGACACCCCGCGGAGGGGGTTCCACTTTCGGTGACCTCCCCCGCTTCGCCTTTTATACCCTCCCGTCGATGAAGATTCTGAAGACGAAAGGTGTGCATCCCCATGCACTGTCTTCCTAACGGCGGTCGGGTGTTCTCAACATCCATCCATCCTATCCATCGCCCTGCCGCCGTTGAATACCTTCTCAGACCTTCTCCGAGATTGTCTCCTCGGCATATGACGATGCGACCCTACTCAATCCGATTCCGAGCAGGAGTCCGATGACGATCCCTGCGATGCTCATGGCGATCATCTCCGTGCCGTCGAGCTTCATCAACGCCTGAACGGATACTGTGATGACCGAACCTGCGGTCAACCCCAGGATCATGACGTATGTGGATTTCTTGTGTGCCCTCATGCAGTGGTCCATCACCTTGGAGAATCCCAGGATACCGATCAGGAGTCCGATCAGTATCGGCAGGAGGTAGGTGATGTCCAGGTCCGTCAGTGCATGCATGAACGGGGTGTAGAGACCCAACGCCAGGAGGACGGTGGATCCGCTCACACCCGGTGCCAGCTTGGACACGGCCAGGATGATGCCCACGAGGACCATCAGGACGACACCGGTCATTCCCTCGAGTTCCACATCGTTCCCGTCACCGATGAACAGGAATGCGATCATTATCGCGAAACCAGCTATGAAGGCCACGATGTTCCATTTTGACAGGGGTGTCCCGTCATCCCCGAGCTTCATTATATCGGGGATCTGGGCGACTATGAGTGCCGCGAAGAAGAACATGGTCGGAATCTCCAGGTTGTCCATGAGGAACTCGAGCCCGAAGGCGCAGACCATCATACCGAGGACAACTCCGATGAGGATCAGGGCAATGAACCTCAGGTCCTTGAGGAGCCTGTGTCTGATATCGGCCAGGTCGGAGACCAGCCTCTCGTATATTCCGAAGATCACCGCGATGGTGGCTCCGCTCGCCCCGGGGAGCATGGACACTATCCCGACCATGGCTCCGACGAGGATGTCCTTCAAAGGTTTCAGGACCATATAGGATACGATATCGGGTTTGATAGATAAACTGGATGGAAGATGTTTCGGGGATCGCTCCCCGGTTGGTTCAGGTTCACTCGGAGTTGTCCTTGTCCTTTCCCTTCTTGGATCTCATCACGAGGAATGCCGTGATCAGGATGATGACGATCACCACGATCACGATGATCAGGATGGTGGTCGTGTCCATTCCGGAATCGGAACCAGAGGATCCAGCATCATCGCCCACGACGAGGTACGAGGAGCAGTGTGCGAGTCCGATGTCGATGTATCCGTTCTTGACCACTGATGTTCCGGAGTAGTCGGCACATCCGGTTGTGATGTTGTCGTAGTAGATCGTCACGGTGCTTCCGTCGGCGAACCTGTCGCCCACATAGTAGGAGACGGTGGTGTCTCCGGGCATTTTGCCGGATGCGGAGAAGTCCAGGTACAGGGTGTTCCTGCCATCGGACACCGCGTTGAGGTAGTCCCTGTCGGGAGTGCTCTGCTCCTTGATCTCGGGGACGATGCTGGCGGTTCCGGCACCGCTGTTGCCCGCGGAGAGCTTCCACTTGTAGAGCACCTTACCATCGTCATCGGTGATGGTGACGTAGAGTGTGTTCCCTCCCTGGAGCAGGCTGTTGTCGATGGCCTTGTCGATCATGCTGCTGCCCTGGTCGAGCTCCCACACGGCGGTCCCGTTCCTGTCGAAGTCGCTCTGGGAAGGTTCCCTGTCATCGGATATGACGTCGGCGAACTCGGGCTCGAGGACGAGGTCCATCCTCACGGGGTATGTGGACTTCCAGATGATGTCGTCATCGGTCTCCCATCCAACGAAGGCCTCCTTCTCTCCATCGTCGTCGGTTATGATCATCCCATCATAATCCGTGGGAAGTTCCACGGTATCACCGTATCCGACGGTGGTCTTCTTGAGCACCTTTCCGTCGATGTCCTTGAAGGTGACGGTGAACTCCAACCCCTCGGTCACATCCCCCGCCTCGTCCACTACGCGGTCGACTCCCTTCCATACCTCCTTCTTGGAGGAGTCGTCGAGCTTCAGGCTTCCGTTGATGAGTATACTCTCGGGGATGTTGGGGTTGGCCTCGAAGGGATACGTGTAGAAGAGCGATCCCATGATCTCGTCCTTGTCCACCGGAGGTATCGGGATCATGATGCCCTCCTCCTTCAGGATCTCCCCGATCTCCTCGATCGCATCCTCCATGGCATCGTCGATGGTGTCGTACATGGGGTAGATGTAGAGGACTCCGTTCTTGTCCTCGGCCATCATCCCGATCTCCACATCCTCGATGTACTCGGACTCGCGGATCTCCCTGTTCATGTCCTCCGTGTCGGAGAAGGGGAGGTTGGTGTTGAATCCGGCGTTCATGTCGATGCGGACGTCGAAGGTGTCCTTCCACATCATCTCGTCTCCTGTGGGGAGCAGGTGCATCACACCGTCGATCAGGATGGCGTCGAGACCTCCGTCCAGGTTGAGATAGTAGCTGCGGTCGACTATGCCGTCGATGTGTTCGACCTCACCTTCGACGAAATCGATGTTGGACGATAGGTCGACCTGCATGGAGAGCCTGTAGTTGCTGTCCAGTGCGGTGACGGCGAAGTACCTGTCCAGGTAGACGCTTCCCTTCTCGTAGAAGTACACGCCCGCCTTCATCTTCTCGATGACCAGTCCGTCGATGTCATCTCCCGCGGTCCTGTCCTTGAAGGTCCCGGCGAAGGTGATGTCCGTTCCGAACACGGCCGCAAAGTCCACGACGTATCCGTTGGAGTTGCTCTCCACGATCTCGTAGATCATCCACACGTCACCTTTCATGTCCAGGTCGGTGATCTCGGCATCGATGTCGGGGTCTGCGAATCCGAGGAGCTTGTTGATGATCCCGAGGTAGTTGTCCTCGGTGATCTTCCCATCATCCGTGATGAGTTTGATGTATTCGTCCAGGCCCATCTCCGTTATCGCGGAGTTGGCGATGTCGATCATGTCGCCCTTGTCGAACGATGTCCCGAGCCCCCATGCGGATCCGGCCTCCGGTCCCTTCGCCGCATCGCTGTCATCGGATGCGATCGAGACCGCGGTGAAGCAGGAGAGCACCATGAGGATGCCCAGGGCCATCGCGATAGTCTTCTTGTTCATTTTCCCACCTCGACCATGCATCGATGCATGGCCCGGAACTATGTATCGAGAATCATTATTTATATCGCTGGTGGAGAAAGTTTCCGATGTCACGGATTGTTCCTTTTCCCTCAACCGACCGCTAAAGTGATATCGCCAGAGGCCATATGCCCACACAACATGGCAGACATAATGATCAGGAAGAGGAAGAGGATGAGATCGAAGGAGATCAAGGCCCTGTCCAAGGAGCTGGAGGAGGCCATGGGTGTTCCCGTGTTCTCCGAGGACGATCCCGTGGACATGGCGGAGAGCTCGGACTACAACGTCATCTACGTCGGTCAGGACATCCTCGGAATCGTCTACGACGGAAAGGCCACCCTCACCGTCAGAGGTGTCCTCAAGTACAAGCCCGTCAGGAAGTACGTGACGGTGGACATGGGTGCCGTTCCCTTTGTCACCAACGGTGCCGACGTCATGGGTCCCGGGATCACCGATGCCGAGGACTCCATCCAGGAGGGGGACATGGTCTGGATCAGGGATGTGAAGAACCTGGTCCCGCTGGCCATCGGTATCGCCCTTCGCCCCGCATCCGAACTCAAGTCCAAGGCCGGCGGGAAGGCCATAAAGTCCCTCCATTACGCTGGAGACAAGCTCTGGAAGACCGGCGAGTGATCGCATGGACAGAGCCAAGGTGGTCCACGATCCCGTCCACGGAAGCATATCCGTCGACGGCGTCTTCATGGATGTCATGGACCGCCATGAGATGCAGAGACTCCGGTCCGTGAAGCAGCTCGGCCTGGGATATCTCGTGTTCCCAGGCGCAAACCACACCCGTTTCGAACATTCCCTGGGAGCATATCACCTGGCCGGGAGGATGGCGGACGCCATCGGTCTCGACGGGGATGATAGGGACACCGTCCGCATGGCGGGGATGCTCCACGACATCTGTCATCCGCCCTTCTCACACACCCTTGAATCGATGATGGAATCCGCCCTCGGGATGGACCACATGGACCTGGCCAGGGCATTGATAACCGGAAAGGTCCCGAACCATCTCGACATCGACGATTATCTCGACGGTGTCGGTCCGATCGGTGACATCCTCAGCAGGGAGGGCATATCCCCGGAGGAGGTCTGCGACCTCATCGCATATCCGGAATCCAGGAACGGGGGTCTCGATATGTTCACGGGGGGCCACAGTTTCTTCCCGTCCAAGGACTACGCCCATCAGATCATACACGGTCCGGTGGACGCGGACCAGATGGACTATCTCATGAGGGATGCCCACTACACGGGGATGACCCACGGTGCGATCGATTGCGAGCGTCTGGTGAACACCATGAGGGTCCACAACGACAGGATCGTCATCCAGAGGCGCGGTGTCACCGCGGCGGAGGGACTGATGGTGTCACGTTCTCTGATGTACACATCGGTCTACTTCCACGAGACGGTGAGGATAGCGCAGAGGATGCTCACCAAGGCCGTGGAGGAATCGGGGATGGACCTGTCGGACATATTCCTCAGGTCGGATTCCGATCTGGTGCAATCCCTCATGGCATCAGGCGGACGTCCCGCGAGGAACATGAGGCGCATACTGAACCGTGATCTGGATAAGAAAGCGCTGGTGATCTACGGCGAGGAGGTGGATGACGGTCTGGTGGACACCCTTCTCCAATATCCGGGTGATGCCGGAAGGAGGAGGCTGGAGCAGGAGATCGCCGATCATGCCGGTGTGGATGTGTACGATGTCGGTGCCGAGGTGACACCCATATCCAGTCTGAGATCCAACATGAGGATAGGAAAGACGGACGTCGCCATCCTCGATTCGGAGGGGAAGGTCAGGTCCCTCGCCCGTTTCTCACCATTGGCGAGGGCGTTGCAGTCCAGGGACCCCTACGGATGGGCCGTTCTGATTTCCGCTCCGAAACAGCATCGCGAAGCGGTCGGTCATGCCGCACGCAGGGTCCTGGGAAAATAGAATCGATGGGACGGATCACCCGTCTCCATCTTTTGAGATCATCCTTTTATGACACCGATGGGGGTCAGTTTCGCGACCTTCGCGGTGAGTCCGGCATCGCAGACGACCTTGATGACCTCATCCACGTCCTTGTACGCCTCGGGTGCTTCCTCAAGCACTCCCTCGGTGGTCCCGTTCCTGAGGTAGATGTCCCTGTCGGCCATCTCCTTCATGACGCCGTCCACGGTGAGCGTGTCTATGGCGGCCTTCCTGGAGAGTTTCCTTCCGGCTCCGTGGCAGGACGATCCGAAGGTCTGTTCCATCGATCCTTTCCTTCCTGCGAGCACATATGTCCCCACGCTCATGTCCCCGGGGATAATGACGGGCTGTCCCACATCCCTGTACTTCATGGTGATCTCGGACCTTCCGGGTGCGAAGGCACGGGTGGCGCCCTTCCTGTGAACGAGGACATCCTCATGGTGGCGGTCGATGTCGTGCCTCTCCTTCTTGGCTATGTTGTGGGCCACGTCGTACACCACATCCATTCCCATGCTCTCGGCGGAATCACCCAAGATGTTCTCGAAGGACTCCCTCACCCAGTGGGTGATCATCTGCCTGTTGGCCCATGCATAATTTGCACCGCAGCACATCGCCTTGTAGTAGTCGTCTCCGAGCTTGGAGTCGAGGGGTGCGCATGCCAGCTGCCTGTCCGGCAGGTTCACGGAGTTCTGCTTGATGTAGCGCTCCATCTCCTGCAGGTAGTCTGTGGCGATCTGGTGTCCGCATCCGCGGGATCCGCAGTGGACGGTGACCGTTATGGTCCCCTCCTTCAGTCCGAAGACCTTGGCTGTGGCCTCGTCGAAGACGTTCTCCACCAGGTCCAGTTCAAGGAAGTGGTTCCCGGATCCCAGGGACCCCAATTGGGGAAGCCCCCTCTTCCTCGCCTTGTCGCTGACGACGGAGATGTCCGCGTCCATCATGTGTCCGCGCTCCTCGGTCACTTCGAGGTCCTTATCCCAGCCGTATCCGTTCTCCACGGCCCACTCGGAACCGTTCATGAGGATGTCGTCCAGTTCCTTGTATCCGACCTTGGTCAGTCCCTTGGAGCCGAGTCCGGAGGGGACGTTCTTGTAGAGTTCGTCCACGAGTTCGTCCTTCCTTCCTCCCAGGTCCTCCAATGTCAGGTCGGTCTTGATGAGGCGCACTCCGCAGTTGATGTCGAAACCGATACCTCCGGGTGAGATGGAACCGGAGTTCTCGTCCACTGCGGCGACACCTCCGATGGGGAATCCGTATCCCCAGTGGATGTCGGGCATGGCCATGGAACTCCCGACGATCCCGGGGAGGCATGCGACGTTCGCCGCCTGCTGGGGGGCGTTGTCGGAACGGATCTGGGAGATCATCTCCTCGCTGGCATAGATCACAGCGTTGGTCCTCATACCGGTGGATTCGTCCATGGGGATCTCCCATCTGTTGTCGTCGATTCTGTTGAGCTTACCCTGATAGACCATGTGTACACCTGCGTCGGAGTGATTGTAAGTGATGGGGAAAAACAAGAGGGGCCGGGACCGAGATTTGAACCCGAGTCAAGGGATCCACAGTCCCCTAGGATAACCAAGCTACCCTATCCCGGCCATGTTGTAATCGGGCCTATCGAGTTCTCTTACATAAACTTGTTGGGGAGTATCGGCCTCGGAAAGGGTCCGATCATGGGTGATTCACCGTTTTTTGAACTGTTCGGGGCGTTTTGGAGGCGTATGATATGCCAAGGAGACTTTTTCGAGTCAAGGTTCTCGACCATATTCCGGTGGATTTGTTCCAAAGCCGCCTCTGTCACAGATCGGGGCATCGAACATGGTATCTCTGGAGTCATTCCCGCATAAAGTGTGGAAATCATCGATTCCATTTGTTAGAACGATGTCTCCAATCGCAATGATGGTCTCCATCGAGGATGTTTCAGTCTGATGGCCCTGTTGTCTTGTCTCTGGTGCATACATAATCATTATGCGAAAGAGATGGTGATACGGATTGGCCGTCGGACAACAACAGGCCCCCGTCTATGGGATGAAGGTAGATATTCGAGGGAACCATCACTTTTCAATAAGCGGGAGTCATCAGGCTTATCAATATGAATCATTATATACATTCATGAAGCAGATAAACATCGGGGGGATGACCTTTGCAGAGTTACGCGAGAAGGGCAAGTACTATGTTGACAAAACTCTGCTGATCAAGGACATTCTGGATTCAGATGACAGTGGTGTTTATCTGTTCACACGTCCCCGCAGGTTCGGGAAGACCACCAACATGTCGATGCTTGACGCATTTTTCAACATATCCTACAAGGGAAACAATTGGTTCGATGAGTTGGAAATATCCAAGTATCCAGAGTATGGAAAGTATCGTAACATATATCCTGTAATATACCTCGATCTGGGATTGACAAAGGCGGATAGTTTCGAATCCTTCTTATTCAGATTCCGCGAGTGTATTGCCGACATCTACGATGACCATAGTTACCTCTTGGATTCTCCCGAGTTGAATTATCGTACAAAACAGATATTCGACTCTTTGATGGATGGGACTATCGGCGAGGAAGATCTGATCATGTCTGTGAGAAGACTGTCACTCTCACTCAAGTCATATCATGGAATATCTCCGATTATTCTGATCGATGAGTATGATCGTGCTGTTTCGGACTCATTCGGAAGTGAATCCCACAGACCTATGATGACATTTTTGAGTTCCTTTATGTATAACAGTATCAAAGGAAATGCAAACAGAAGTCTTGTATATGTCACAGGTGTGATGC
>JBJEIK010000177.1:0-1801 GCA_051876975.1 Candidatus Methanomethylophilaceae archaeon | reverse complement strand
CTCATCAAGAGGTTCGGGGATTTCCTGATGAAGCTCGGTGATGTCCTCGAAGGTGTCGAGATCCCACAGAAGGAGATCGACATGGACGAGGTCAAGAGGAAGATGCGTTCATTCCAGCAGAGGTTGATCGATGACTGATGTCGGCCTCTCTCCCGCACACCCGATCGATTCCGATGCCGAAGGCCCCTGCAACGGCCTGTCCGTGCCTGCCCCATCGGCGCAGCCAGGGGGAGGCACGGCAGGACGTTGCCCCATCGTTCCACCCGGCACCTCGCCATCCGCCGGCATCATCGACCTCGATGAACTGTCGTACCGCATAACCTCGATCCCAGAGCATCCTGTCGTGCAGTACGTCCGTGAACTGCCCGTCGAGTCCGCGCTGTATCCTGCCAATATGTACCATGGATTATCGGATGGGAATGATGCATCCCCCATCCCTCCGACAGGGAGGATAACATGGTCCATGCCAGGTCATGATTGTGAGCGTCCGAAGCAGAGGGGCTGCGGATTCATCAGGGAGAAGGGATCCAGGGGAGACGAGGGCATCCTTTTTACGGCATGTTCCGGGGACAGGGAGCACTACGCCAGGGGCAGGAGGAGCCATTGCTGGTCACTCCACTGTCCCAGGTGCATGAACGATTCCGCACTCAGGATGGGGTCCCGCGTGGAGGAACAGCTCAACTCGTATCGCATCCTCACCGAGAAGCAGGGAGGTGATCCGGGCCCCCTGGGCCATTGGGTCGTCTCCCCGGAGCAGGAGCATGCCAAGAGGGCGATGCAGTGCATAGACACGTTTAACGGTCTCAGGAAACACATCGAATCTGATCTGCAGGAGGTGGGTGCCAGGGCAGGGGCCCTGGTCTTCCACCCCTGGAGGCAGCGGTCCGATGTCTGGGCGCTATCTCCGCATTTCCATTCAATCCTGTTCGGTTTCCTGGATACCGACAGGTTCAGGGAGATGAATCCGGGATGGATCATCAAGAAGGTCCATGCCGACGAGGCTGTGGAATCCATCGGACAGACCGCCGCATATCTGATGACGCACATGGGACTCGGTCTGGTGGAGAGGGATGCGGAGGATGTCGATTATGACCTCAGGTTCCTGAACCACATGCTCCCCGGACTCTCGGAGGACCAATCCCCCAAGGGCAGGATGTTCTCGTACACCGACGACGACCTCTCCGACAGGGCCCTCGGGAAGGGACGCATGGTGGGGGACGTCTCGGGGATCGATTGGTTGTCCTTCGCGAAGGATCCGCTCTGCTATCAGACCCGTATGACCTACTTCGGTCTCGCATCCAACAGGAACATCAGGACCGTCACCGTCGAGAGGGAGAACAGGACGAGGGTCTGCAGGGAGTGCGGTCGTCCGTTGGAGGTCTACAACGGATTGTGCAGCCTCCATGGGGAGCAATCGACGTTCGTCTTCGACAACACCATCAGGGCATTCAACAAGGATTACGACATCGTGAAGAGGGTCATACCGGAGATCGAGGCGGTATCGGACTCCAAGCTGTCCTTGGCGGAGCTCTCTCCCTGTGTGTCGATGATCGTGTCGAAGGATGAGACACGTTCCATTGAGGATAGGATCACACAAGTCCGGAATATTTCTCGAAGAATGCCTTCAAGCAGTCGATGATCTTCTCCTTTTGGGCATCCCTGTTCCCTCCACCGAATCTGGATATCGGCGGCAATATCCTGTCGATATCCGTTCCGGTGGTCTTCAGGGAACCATCTCTGAACGAATTGTCGATGAACTTCATGGTCTCCTCGGGTTTGAGACAGTTCTCGGATATGAGGT